>JACUUU010000060.1 GCA_014859065.1 Anaerolineales bacterium | reverse complement strand
GAAGTCGAGGTGGGCTCTGGGATAGTAACCAACAAAGTTTGGGCTGCCTGCTCATCGGTCAGGATACCCTCTCCTTCAGGTGTTTGAGTTGGGGTTGGTGTGCTCGTTGCCGGGAATATATCGGTTATTGTTACGGTCGCTGTCTCTACAAACATCCCAGCAGCTAAGCTGTCATTTTCTCTAGAGCCCAAGAGAGGGGCAATCCGATCCAAAGCTCCCGAAACCATCCCCGGGCGAGCGGAATTAACCCATGTAGCAGCGATAAACATGACCAATATAACGATCAATACCGTCCCAAAAAGGCCCCACCGGCGCCGTTTCATATTGTACATAAATAGAGGTTTCGACTCCGAATTCCTGGCATTTACTCTTGAAAGTAACTGCCTTTCAGGTATCTGATCTTCAACTTCATCATGAGTCAAATTTCTGTGTTGCTCGATTTGCTCACCTCTTACCCCTTCACGTACGCTTTCAACTGGTGGTGGGGAAAGGACCAAATCTTCCAATGGCAGCCCAGCATCGGTTACCAGCGAATTGATTAATGCTTCCTTGAAATGCTCCACAGCCTGGTAGCGATCATCCGGATTTAAAGCCATTGCTTTCTCAATCACGGATACCATCCGTCGGGGGACTTGGTTATTGAATTTCCTTATGGAACTCAACTTACTCTGGCCCATCACCCTTTCTAGGGCATCTTCCGGGATCACACCGGTCAAAGCGACGTATAATGTTGCCCCAAGCGAATAGATATCTGTACGGTGATCCGTTCGAGCGGTGCCATACTGCTCAGGAGGTGAGTATCCCGGAGTCATCGCCCTTGCCCCGGTGGTTGTGATTTGCTTGCCTTCTACTACCTTTGCCAATCCAAAATCGACCAGACAGATACTACCAGAAGGAGTAATCTTCACATTCCCCGGTTTAATATCCCGATGGACAACTTGTGGCTGGCGAGTATGCAGATAGATCAGAGCTTCACATAACGCCACTCCCAAAACAACAACCTCAGCCTCTTTCAACGGCCCGCTCCGATCTATACGCTCGCTTAAGTTTTCCCCCTCGATGTAATCCATGATCAAATATTGGCCTTGACCAGCGATGACAAAATGGTCGGTAACCCTGGGTAAGTTTGGGTGACGCAGGCTTGCCAGGATGATCGCCTCGCGGTGAAATTGGCGGGCGAATTCCTCCGTGGTGAAGAGGTTTTCTTTCACCGCCACTTCTATCCCCAGGTTCTCGTCGATAGCCCGGTAAATCGCGCCCATACCGCCTTGACCGAGAACTTCCACAATTTTATAGCGATTGTTCAGGACTTCGCCGGATTTTAAGGTCATAATTCGATTCAGGTTCACGCTTGATAATCACTAATAACCCAAGATGATCTTTTCAGCATCAATTCTATCCCATTTTAATCTATAAAGCCCCATGCTTATGAGCTCAATCACCTACACTGCACATAATCATCCTATTACAAAAAGACCAAAAACCGTTTGGTTTAAACATATCTCAGTTGCTAGTTCATTGTCTCAACCAGAAAATTTGTGATACGAACCAGTATCTTAGCACATAGAATTTCTTATCGAATATCCTTCTATCACCCCTCAACCTTACCAGTCCTGCGACGAATAGCTGGCGCTGCCACTTCAACCGTGAAAACCCTGAGTGCGGCAATTAATGGTAGAGATACCAATACCCCAATCAACCCACCCAGAGCCCCACCGATTATCAGCGCAAATACCACCGCTAATGGGGAGACTTTGGTCTGTGTGCGCATGACGTAAGGTAAAAGCACGTAAGACTCAAATTGCTGCAAGAGCACCAAGAAAGCCAACGCGATTAATGCCGTTGTGGGTGAATCGAACAAAGCCACAATCACAATCGGTATCGCCGCAATAATTGGGCCAAGGTATGGAATCACCTCCATCATCCCCGCAAACAAACCCAGAAGGAGGGGAAAATCAACTCCAATGATCAATAAACCCAAGTAGGTTAATATTCCAATGATGACGGCATTGATGGCTACTGTGCGTACGAATCCCCCCATCGCCTGCAGCATTTTTTCGATCACGCTAACCACTTCATCTGCCAGATCGTCAGGGAATAATGAGCGTACAAAGCCCTTCATCGATGATCCTTCCAGCAGAGTGTAAACCGAAACCACCAAAATGATGAAAAGATCGAACCCCGCTCTAGCAATACCAACCGGTACACTTACCAGCGCTGTGGCGATCCGCTCGATCTCCTCAAACATAAATTCGATCAAACGCGGGATTTCATCGATTAATTGCCACTCTTCCGCCCAATATTCGAACTGCTCGATCCAGGTTGGAGCTTGAGTGGCAATCTCCTGCCCTTGCTCCACCAGAGGTGGGATAATTATCGCCAGGATACCAGCGAAAATCAACACCAGAACCAGGTAAACCAGTAGAACTGCCAGCAGTCGCGGCATGCGGCGCTGCAATTTAGTTACCAGCGGTGATAATGCCGCTGCTATTGCAACGCCTAATACGATCAGAGCAATTTGATATGCTAATAGCCACAGCAAAACCAGGAAACTTGCAGCCCCCACGATACTGACTACACCAACCAACACGATCCTCCACCAAGGGGTGCTCATAAAGGCCTCCTTTTGGGTGCTACCTGCCTTCTCTTTTAGACCGCTTTTACAACGTTGCTCAGCGATTAAATGGGTTGGTAGCCTTTCCTCCTGATGAGGAAATAGCCAGCTAAACCAGCGTTTTAATCTTTTAATCACCCCCTTGATCAAGCCCTCCTCCCCTGTCTCTCCCTCCTTCTTCGGCGTATTTCACTACGCTCGCTTTCTCCCTCGCCAATTCTTTGAGCCTGCAGCCATGCCTGGCAGTTATCATCCACACCCCTGAGAACGTCCGCTGCCTGAACAGTCCGGCGAATATTCTCTTCCAAGGGATTAGTTATCGCACAGGTCATCCCAGCTGATATTGCCATTGCCAGAAAAGTGGCGTTGAGAGTCCCCCGATCAGGCAATCCGAAGGAGATATTGGATACCCCACAGATGGTATTGACCCCTAATTCTTCGCGCACTCGCCTGACGATGGTAAATAAGGTGCTGCCCGCCAGGCGGACCGCGCCTACCGGCATCGCTAACGGGTCGATGATCACATCCTCTCGATTGATGCCATAGGATTCAGCTCTTTCAACTATCTTCTTGGCAATCCTAAAACGCTCTGCAGGGTCTTCGGAGATACCAGTTTCATCATTGGCTATCCCAATGACGGCCGCCCCATATTTTTTCACCAGTGGTAATACCAACTCCAAGCGCTCTTCTTCTCCGGTAACCGAATTGACCAGTGGCTTTCCTTGATAAGCACTTAACCCGGCCTCCAGGGCAGCTACAACCGACGAGTCGATATTCAATGGCACATCCACCACAGTTTGCACCACGCGAATCGCTTCTGATAGCAGTGCTGGTTCATCTGCCAGAGGAATCCCGGCGTTGACATCCAGCATTTGCGCTCCGGCTTCCACCTGTGCCAGTGCATCGGCGCGGACTCTTTCAAAATCCCAGGCAGCCATCTCCGTTGCCAGTTTCTTTCGCCCGGTAGGATTGATGCGCTCGCCAATGATGACAAAGGGATGGTCTGGGCCGATTTTGACCTGGCGAACCGAAGATGCAACGATCGTTTCCATTGATTTATGACTCCAATTTTTGCTCTGTTGGATAAGGATTATTTCTCCACTGACGGGGGAGTAAACCAGCCTCTTCGATGATCTCAGCGACCAGCTCCTCCTGCCGGTAAGCCATCACATGCACTCCGCAAACCCCTTCAATTTCCCTGACTTGTTGGATGATTTCAACACAAATACGTTTGCCCTCCTGGCGCTGCAGATGACTTGGAACACCTTTTAATCTGCGGATGATCTCATCAGGGATGACGACCCCGGGGACTTTCGTGCGCATCCATTCGGCAGCTTTTGCGGATCTTAACGGTCCTACACCTACCAGGATGCATACTTCATGGTGAAGACCCATCTGCCTGACGGAGGCCATAAATTGATGAAATCGCGGCAGGTCAAAGCAGTACTGCGTCTGGATAAAATCTGCTCCAGCCGCGATCTTTTTAGCTAACCTCTGCGGACGGTAATCGTATGGAGGTACAAAAGGATTGCTGGCTGCCCCTAGGAAGAACTTGGGGGAAACCTCGAGTTTGCGATCGCTGAGTAAACGGCCTTCATCCCGCATCATGCGCGCTGTTCGCAGCAGCATAATCGAATCGAGGTCGAATACAGGTTTGGCTTCGGGTTGATCGCCAGCCTGGACACCATCTCCAGTCAGACAGAGAACGTTTTGAACGCCCATTGCAGCTGCTCCTAGCAAGTCTCCCTGAATCGCGATGCGGTTGCGATCGCGGCAGGAGACCTGCATCACCGGCTCGTAACCAGCCCGAGTCAGTAGCGCACATACACCTACACTGGACATGTGCACGTTAGCGCCAGATGCATCGGTGGCATTGATGCCATCACAAACTTCTGCGAGGACCAGGGCGCGCTCGTAAACCGATTGTGGGTCAGCACTGTCGGGAGGGTTGAGTTCGGCTGTTACTGCAAATCTACCCGATTCCAACACTCGCTTCAACCTCGAGTTGGCTGGGTGAGATTTCACGGCAGGATGCCCTTTCTCCTTTGACCGCCCCAGAACCACTTGACGTTCTTTATCCGCCGGACGTTCTTTATCCGCCGGACGTTCTTTATCCGCCGGACGTTCTTTATCCGCCGGATGCTCTTTATCCGCCGGACGTTCTTTATCCGCCGGATGCTCTTTATCCGCCGGATGCTCTTTATCCGCCGGATGCTCTTTATCCGCCGGATGCTCTATATCCGCCTTCATAAATCCCACCCTCGCGGGGCCATCTTTTCTTTGAGATGCAGATCATTTACCCAGGATGAGGTCTCTTGCAAACTGTGATTGAGAGGAGCTTGAATGTGGATGATTTCCTTTCCATACATTGGCATTCGTTGTGAACGTTCCCAAGCTTGAACCCAAATACAGGGTTTGTCCGGCAGTATTTCACAAGACCCATCTGGCAGGACGCCACCACACGGCCCATTGCGCAAGTTCTTTGGACAGGTCATCGGACAGGTCATACCAGTGCTGTGCAGCACACATTGACCACACATGCGGCAGTCAAAAAGCGCTCCTTTGCTTATTTTCTCCAACCTGACCAGCAAGCTTTCGATGCGGCTGTCAGGGCTCAACCAGCGTTGAAATGGTTTTAATATTCGATAAGTTGACCGGTAAATCCGTTCTAATATGTGCGGATATCTTTGCAAGCCTCGAAATACCATTCTGGACACCCAATAAATTAAATCACTACCTGTATTATTCCCCAGGATTACGCATTGACCGGCTGGTCAAAGGCGTTGGTTATAACCATTATTCGCAATTAAGGTTTTCAAGACCTCATCGGAATAATCGGATTCGATCTTGTCAACCAGAGTAATCATCAATGCTTCTGCCTCCTGATTGCTTTCATTCCAATCAGAAGCGTTCCATTCTTCCAGGTAATCATCCTCAGTTGTTGTCTGCGAACGCATGGCTGCTTGGTCGACTGCAGCTTGAAATCGGTCGGATAAGGCCGCAGTCAATCTCTCCTTGCCCCACCGAATTTTGATTTGAACAGGTATATCGCGCCAGTAAATAATCTGGTAAGTGGTTTTTACTTTCCCAGCAACTCCTGAATGCGTTTCTCAAGATTTCCATAACCTGTTTGCCTGATTTCCAAGGGCAATCCCAGGCTATCTGCAGCCCATTGAGCCCTTGATTTCAAGGAAATATCGTCTCTTTGAGCAAGATACATCACACGGGTATAATTTTTGAAATAAGTTTCTCGCAGCTCAGGATGCCGGTCCAAACCCAAACCTTCCAATACAAGGTGATCGAAAGATTGGACCAGGTAATCAGTCAGGAAAAAGGTTCCGGCTGCTTCGGACATGATGCTTTCAAATGTCCCATCTGCATACATCTCGTAACAGTGCGGGCCAGCAACTCGTTCAACTCCCTCGGTCTCGAGCAGTTTATCCAGCATCCCGCCGGTTCCACAATCACCATAGACAACCAATATCCGTTGGTAAGTCTTTCTTGCTTTCCTGATGCGCTGCAAGATCGCCTGAGGTAAACGCTCAGGCTCGTTATGCAGCAACGAAGCCACCGCCACGACATCGACAACCCAATTATTTTTTTTCTTCAAGGCTAGCACTTCACGTGCTAAAGCCCCACAAACAATCAAGACCGTTCTCATCCAACCTCAGCTACGCTGTTTAAAGCCTGATTAATCGCCTTAATATGGGCAGGGGTACTTCCACAACACGCCCCAATGACCTTTGCTCCAGCTTGATAGGCTTTCAGAGCATACTCAGCCATGTCTTGTGGAGTTGCCCGATAGACAACAACACCTTTTTCTAATTGGGGAACTCCGGCATTCGCTTTCGCCACCAACACAGCGTTTGGAGCGGTTGAATGCATTTTTTCCACCACTGCGATAACCTCCTCGGGACCATTTCCACAATTTCCCCCAACAGCCGCGGCTCCAAACTGTAACATTTTCTCCAGTGCTTGTTCAGGCGAAACGCCCATCATTGTGTACCCCTGGGTATCGAAAGTCATTGTAGTGATGATCTCTATCTCTTGTGATACTCGCCTTACTCCTTCTACGGCGGCACGTACTTCTTCCAAATCGGACATCGTTTCTATGACGATCAAATCTACCCCAGCTTCTAGCAGTGCAGCAGCTTGTTCCTCAAATACCTCCACTGCGTCATCATATTGGAGTTCACCATAAGGAAGCAATACCTGTCCGGTTGGGCCAATGTCACCAGCCAATAAAGCTTCTTTCTCGCCTTTAGCGATTACCTCTCTTAAAATATTGACAGCTAGCCCGTTCACATCACGCACCCGAGATGCAAGTCCATGTAGTTCCAAGCGCAAGCGGTTACCGCCAAAAGTATTAGAATAAAGCAGCTGTGCTCCGGATTCCAAATATCCCCGGTGTACTGCCGCGACTTTATGCGGTTGTCCCAGGTTCCATGATTCCGGTGCCTGCCCTTGGGTCAAACCGCTAGCAAAAAGCATCGTTCCCATGGCTCCGTCACCAATTATGTAGGGGTACTTTCGAATAAGTGTTTGTAATCTTGTGTCAGGCATCGGGTTTACCTTCTCCGGTATTATTTCTGGTTGCTTATGTCGCTATTGAAACAAGTAAATTGATCTCATTTTATCCAAAGCTCGAGCGTTTGATATCCAATAATTTTTTAGCTGTCTCTACCCCAATGGCAGCATCTCGACAATACGCGTCTGCTCCAATTTCCTCTGCAAATGCATCGTTTAAAGGTGCACCACCAACCAAGACGATTAATTGATCTCTGATACCCTGCTCTCTTAATGCCTCGATTACAACACCCATGTAGGGCATCGTGGTGGTCAATAATGCGCTCATGCCGAGTATATCAGGTTTATGCTCTTGTATGGCTTTGAGGAAGCTGTCGACATCATTGTTGATGCCTAAGTTGACCACAGAGAAACCAGCCCCTTCCATCATCATCGCCACCAAGTTCTTGCCGATATCGTGGATATCACCTTTTACTGTCCCAATCACCATCGTACCAACTTGTGGCGCACCTGTCTCAGCTAATAATGGTCGCAGGATCTCCATGCCAGCTTTCATCGCCTTGGCTGCCATTAACACCTCAGGCACAAACAGGATACCATCTCGGAAGTCAACACCAACTACATCCATTCCTGCTACTAACCCTTGAGTCAAAACCTCATGCGGTGTCAGACCTCGGTTCAGCAGCTCGTGGACACTTTTTTCGACCTCTTTTGCCAATCCGTCATATAAGTCATCCTGGATTAACTCAAGGATTTCAGATGTTTCCATTTGGGTAATGTCTATTTCTTCGCTCATCAGTCAATATCTCCATTTTTGGAAAGTTGTAATTTAATTAAGCAAACAATTGAAAAATTCATCTGGAAAAATAACAAACCGAATATATCTTACCTGCCTCCTGGTCGATCTTTTTTTCTTCGCCGCTCTGTTCGTGCGGATGTAGGCAGCCCATTAGGAATGATTTGTTCCAAGTGCGGGAACTTATCAGAAGCATGAGGTAAATTCAAGGCAGCCACGAACTCATCCTGGAACGATGCAGCTAACGGGGTTTCGACGTATTGAACCCACCTGGCTACCTGCTCAGCCTTCTGGCGCTGGCTAATATTTAGCAGGGCGATTCGAGCTCCATCCCCAGCAGCGTTACCAACAGCAACTACATTTTCAAGATCACAGTCGGGAATCAAACCTAACACCATGGCATGGAACGGACTAATATAACTGCCAAACGCTCCTGCCAAGACCACCCGGTCGACTCTTTCTATCCCCCGATTCGCCATGAGTAATTTCGTTCCAGCGTAAAGGGCTGCTTTAGCCAATTGTATAGCCCTAACATCGTTCTGGGTAATCACGATAGGTGATCCGGTGGCGGAATACTCCTTATCCACCAAGACATACTCCCCTGCGCGACCTTGATAACGTACTCGTCCCGATGTACTGGATGAATCTGGGTCAATAAGACCGTTCGCGTTAATGATACCTACCAGAAACATTTCGGCAATGGCTTCGATAATGCCACTCCCGCAAATCCCGGTTGCCATTGCTTCTGGAGGCACTGGCTCTTTATCATCTGGGGAAATCCAGCTATCACAACCAATGACCCGAAACTGAGCCTGCAGCGTCTTTGGGTCTATGCGCACTCTTTCAATAGCACCCGGAGCCGCTCTTTGACCATGGGTTATCTGCGCACCTTCGAAGGCGGGACCGGTTGGGCTTGAAGCAACCAGTAACTGCTGCCGGTTGCCCAGAACAATTTCTGCATTGGTGCCAACATCCACAACCAGCATGATTTCGTCCTGTTCGTGAGGAGCTTCGGCCAGGATTACCCCCACATTATCTGCACCCACATGACCAGCAATCAACGGGAGCAGGTGGGTGCGAGCTGCTGGATTGAAACCCAAACCCAGATCCCTCGCCTTTAAATCCAAAGGCGAAAACAATGCCAGCGCAAAAGGCGCTCTTCCCAATTCAACCGGGTTAATCCCTAACAAAATGTGATGCATGACCGTATTACCCACAATAACTGCATCTATTATGTCGGTCTTAGTAATCCCCCCAGCAGATGTCACTTTACCCGCCAGATCGTTTAATGTATGTATAACTGCGCGGTTCAACCTTGCCAGACCTTGGGGTTCTGTTGTCGCATAGCTGACCCGGCTCATCAAGTCCTCTCCATAGCGAACTTGAGGGTTCATGGCGGCTTGGGTTGCCACAACTTCACCAGTCCGCAAATCACAAAGATGTGCCGCAATCGTCGTCGACCCCACATCAACCGCTAACCCAAAGATCCCTTCCGAATACCCAGGCTGTACCCGTAGGATTTCTTTTTCCTGCCACAGGGTAACGGTAACCTTGAATTCACCTTCGCGTAAAACTTCTTGCAAATGCGGAAACACCTGGCTGTCGATGCTTAAGCCGCGCAGTCCCCATTGTTTTTCCAAAGCTGCAGACAAGCGCTCCCAATCCCCGCGTGGATCTCCAAGTATGGCTGGTTCCACCTCTACATATACCTGCCTGACAGCAGGATCCACTTCGATCACTCGATCTGAGGCCGCTTTAGCAATGACCTGTTTGCGCGCCTGGCTCTCTTCTGGAACAGTGATCAACAATTCCCCCAAAACTTCAGCCGCGCAAGCTAAGCGGCGACCACGAATACCATGTTCCTGGAAATAAGAAATTTCCTGTTCCTTTGGAGGAGATAGATGGTCTGCAGCCGAGCTGATGCCGTGTTTAGGGAAATGGCCATTTTCCACAATCACCTGACATTTTCCGCAAGTCTGCCTGCCGCCACAGATGGATTCTAATTCTACGCCAATTTCTGCAGCAGCCTGCAGTAGGTCTGTGCCGCGCTTCACCCTTCCCCTTCTACCTGATGGCATCAGGATAACCTGGTAAGAGTCATTTTGGATGTCTTTAGATCGATCCATTCAAGCTACCCATTTCTACCTAGAAAACACAATAGAGGCATGTAGTCTTTGTGGTAAATTTCCAAGTCTCAAAATGCAAAATAAATTACGAACGCCGGCGGCGTCTCCTTCTTTGGCTCGAATCGTCTTCTCCTACTGGCGGAGTGACCCGCTTCCAACCCTGAGGTGGGGTTGAATCTCCCGCTACGATCCCAATGAACTCTGCCCGAATCCGAGCATCTACCTCTTTGGAAAACACGGCCGGGTTGTCTCGAGTCAGAATTTCCTTTACCTTATTTAGAGCTCGCGCCTGAGAATCTAAGCCGCCTTTTTCTAGCCACTGGTCCCTGGGGTCCCGGTCAGCCACCTCTGCCAACAACATCGTCATCCGCATACGTTCGAGTGTGTGTTCCGTTCCTGCAAACATCCCTCCAGGACCCACCTCAGCAATCTGATCCAGCGCCAGGTTCTCTTCAGAGAAATCGAATCCCTGTTTGATCCGCTTCATCATCAAGGCAATCTCATTGTCGATCACTGCCTTGGCAAAATCAAACGCCATCAACGCATCCAGCAAGCCTGCCATATTGAAGATATCCACACCACCCAGATAGCCAGCCACAACCGACATCCCGGTTTCAAACCCTGACTGGGCATCGTTAACCTTGGAATTAGTTAGTCCAATGTAGCCACCTGAGGAGATATTGTAGTAGCGTGCCATCTGGGCACACCCCATGTGCAAAATCCCAGTTTCAATCGCTCCTGGCGAATAAGCGCCGCTGCGCATGTCTGCAACTGTGGGTAATGTGCTGTAAATCACCTCCTTCCCAGGTTGGATCATCTGGGTTAACACCGCTGCAACCAGGAACTCAGCATTGCATTGAGCCAGGGTTGCAATCATCGTTAATGGAGAAGTTAAACCTGCATTTGGCACGATGGAAAAATAACTGGGAAGATTCTTTTCACTAAAGTAGATCAGTAACTGCGTAGAATCGAAGTCCATCGTCAAGGGCGATACCACCGGGCAATAATGGTGGGTGATGAAGGGGTGCTCTCTAAAAGATTCTTCGCTGCCAGCGATCATAAAAGCCAGCTTCAGCATATCATCTGCTTCATCCGGAGGTGTGTTCGCCCGTACTGGTTTGACCGTGTTTTTAACCGAAGGGTAATAGCGTGACAGGCTGAATTGACCAGCCGGTGCATCTGCAGCTAATGTAGAGATGGAAAAAACATCGTACCCAGGTAGCTCATTGACCAGATGCGCTATTCTAGCCAGGTCATCCGAGCTCGCCCGACGCTCTGCCCCAGTAACCGGATCGATAATGTTTGGCGCAGAACTTCCCGTCAGGATCAATGGACTGTCATCAGGAATCACACGGTCAAAAGATGGATCTCTACCACAAAACCTAAATTTCGGTGGGAACATTCCCTGGAAGTGCTCGACAACTTTGCGAGGTAACTTAACAATGCCAGTTTGCGTGTCCACAATCCCCCCATGACTGGCAAATATCTCCAGAGCTCGCTGGTTTCTGACGAGCACGCCAACTTTTTCAAGAATTTCCAGGGAGGCTTCATGCACGCGCTCAACTTGTTCTTTAGTAAGCAGGGCGGCAAAGGTTTGTATCATTTGGATTCTCCTTGATTAAAAATCAAATGGGGTCGCTTCCGCAACAAAGCGAAAACGATCACCTCGGTAGCGGTCCTTACCATATTCTACAGGACGATTGTCCTGGTCGAATGAGATGCGCTTCTCCATCATTAATGGAGCGCCAATTTCTATTAACAGCAATTCGGCTTCAAATTCCGATGCTAAAACAGGCTCAAAAATCTGCCTGGCATGGATAATTCTGGTCCCGTATTCATTTTCCATCACTTCATAAATAGAACGGCTCTCTAGATCATAGTGGTCGAGATCAGGAAACAGCAGCTTAGGGATCGTGTAGCTTTCGATTAACACGGGTTCCTGGTTTATGGTACGTAGACGGAGGATGTGATAAGCGAGTGAGGATACCGCTACCCCCAAGTCTCTCGACAGAGCTGTGTCGATCGCTCTTTGTTCCAGAGAGATTAGCTTGGAGCCCGGGATAAACCCCCGTTTCTGCATCCCAAGGGTAAAGCGAAAAACTGTATTCATCTGCCGGTCAATTTTAGATTCAGCAACAAACGTTCCCACTCCATGAATTTTGTGGATCAAGCCATGCATCTTAAGGATCTGCAATGCACGCCGCAGGGTCATGCGGTTTACACCTAATTTTTCACTCAGTTCTCGTTCTGGAGGTAAACGCTCACCTACCGCCAGGTCGCCCGATTCGATCTGGTTGATCAAACCTTCAGCGATCTGGACATACAGAGGGACCGAATAAGCAAGAGACTTGGAAATTATAGGAGTATTCATCAAGCAACGTGGAATAGTGGTATATATCTCTTATACCACATTTCTCCAACCCGTCAATGATATTGGTTGATTCAACAAACCTGATAATTATGCCGACCTTGTTCTCCTCCAAACTAACTTCATCAACTCGCCAGCGATGAACACCGAACTGGCTACCAACATAATCAAGCCCCAATCCCAAAGAGCTAAAGGAACTGTATCCAATGCAATTTGCATGAATGGAACCAGGGTTATCAAAACCTGCAAAGAAACCGAAATGACTATCGCTCCTAGCAGATATCTATTGCTGAAAACTCCCAGCTGAAATATCGAGCGGGTGCGTGACCGGACATTTAAGGAATTAAACACCTGGAACATGGCAATGGTGATGAAAGCCATCGTTTGAGCTCGTTCAGAATCTCCTCCATTCGACACACTCAGGTACACCCATAAAGTCCCAATTGCCATAATAATAGCCACATAGATGACCTGAAAAAACATTCCCCGATCGATGATACTCGTGTCTGGTTTGCGTGGTTTTTCATCCATAACATCCCCCTCTTTAGGTTCGAGCGCAATGGTGATATCTAATAATCCATCTGTAACCAGGTTTACCCACAGGATCTGCACTGGTGTAAACAACAAATGACCGATGGGTAGCAACCAGATTGCGCCTAAGAGAGTCAAAACTTCACCAACGTTCGTGGCTATCAGAAACTGCACGACTTTACGGACATTTTGGAAGACAACCCGCCCTTCTTCAACTGCATTGACGATGCTGGCGAAATTGTCATCGGTCAACACCATCTCTGCCGTTTCTTTAGTTACATCTGTCCCGGTGATCCCCATTGCAACCCCAATCTGGGCGGATTTTAACGCTGGGGCGTCATTAACCCCATCACCAGTCATTGCAACCACGCGCCCATGCCGCTGAAGGGAAGCGACAATTCTCTGTTTATGATCTGGAGAAACCCGTGCAAACACAGCTGTCTCCAGGATCACATCATCCAGTTCATCATCGCTCATCCGGTCAAGCTGCTGACCGGTAAAAACTTTATGACCCTCTTCACATATTTTTACCTGCCTGGCAATCGCTTCACCTGTAATCTTGTGATCACCCGTAACCATCATGACTTGAATACCAGCGCGCTTGCAGCGATCAATGGCTTCTGCCACTTCCGGTCTGGGTGGGTCTATCATGCCTATCAAGCCGCCAAATACCAGTTCTCCGCTACCATCAACGAGACGTGCCAAAACATCTTCAACCTCTTCTTTTCCAATATACTGGAAAGCCACCGCCAGAACCCGTAGTGCATTCTTAGCCATTTTTTCGTTGACATCCCGAATTGTCTCTTTTTCTGAACTTTGTAGTTCCTCGCTCCCATCTTTTCTAACTATCTGAGAACATCGTTCTAAAACGGTTTCCGGTGCACCTTTGACACACACCATAACTTCACCTTCAGGTGTGTCATGGAATGTTGCCATGAATTTTTTCTCAGAACTAAATGGGATCTCATCAATCCGTGGATATTCGCCTTCGAGTTCTTTTTTGACAAATCCGGCTTTACGGGATGCAACGATCAATGCCCCCTCGGTTGGATCACCAACTATTTCCCATTTATTTTCTTCGCGTGCATCTTGCTGTACCAACGAAGTGTCATTACACAGGATACCAACTTTTAAAATCTCCTTGAGGGGTTTATGGTTATCGATTTCAACCTCTTCTTCATCCAGCAAGAAATCTCCTTTAGGCTCAAAGCCTGTACCGGTGATCTCAATAATATCGCCAGCCGTGAAGATCTCTCGCACAGTCATCTGGTTGGTGGTCAACGTGCCTGTCTTGTCGGTAGAGATAATTGTGGTTGCCCCCAATGTGTCCACAGCTGGCAGTCGTCGAATGATTGCATTTCTGCGCGCCATCCTGTTCACACCTACCGCTAGTGTGATCGTCATTACTGCCGGCAAACCTTCCGGAATAGATGAAACAACAGCCGCAATGGAGAATAAAAGCAGCGATTCTAGATCAAAACCACGGATAAATCCCATCACAAATATTAACGAACCTGCGACGAAAGCTAGAAATCCCAATTTCTTTCCAAGTTGTTTGGTCTGGATTTGCAAGGGTGATTCTGCCTTCTCGGTTTCCTGTATCATGGTGGCTATTTCACCCATTTGAGTTTGCTGACCGGTGGCAAAAACAACTGCCATGCCGCGACCTTCAGTTACTATCGTTCCCCCAAAGACCAGGTTTGTCCGGTCGCCTATTGCCAAATCCTCTTGCAAGGGCTCGATGCTTTTTGTAACCGGAACTGATTCGCCGGTCAGCATCGATTCGTCTACCGTCAGGTTTTTCGCTTCGAAAACCCTGGCATCAGCCGGAACCTTATCCCCTGCTTCCAACAAGATCACATCACCTATTACAACCTCCTCCGCAGGAATACTACTCTGTTCACAATCCCCTCCATCCCTGCAGCGCAGCACATCTGCCTTTGGAGCAGCTCTTTTTCTAAGCGCTGTTATAGCTGCTTCTGCTTTGAACTCTTGGAAAAAACCGATAGCAGCATTTACGATGATCACAATTCCAATTACGATTGTATCGATTGTCTTACCAGCTACCAGAGCGATAACTGCTGCAATCACCAGAACAAAAATCAAGGGGTTGACGAACTGGTGGACTAGGATTTTGATCCAACCTGAATCACTTTCTTTTTCGATTTCGTTCCGACCGTATTCCTCCAGCCTCTTGCCAGCTTCTTCGTTTGCCAGCCCATCCCGGCTTGATTCCAACGCTTCAAATGTCTCATCAATATCAATTTGGTACCAAGCTCTTTCGTCTGCCATAATTATTGCTCCTGATTGGAAATTCAATATAATGCCAATAATATACCCAAACACTCGCCAAACTGCAAAAGATTCTATTAATACTTTTATTCATCATATTCAATCCGAAACAAATGCTCCGGACTATAAATCACTTATTACCGATAATTACAACAAATCATTATCATCCAACAATCCTTCTGGCATAGTAAAGATCCCCGCAGCAAGCTGCGGGGCTTTCAAGAACTTTCTTCCCACAGC
>JACUUU010000059.1 GCA_014859065.1 Anaerolineales bacterium | reverse complement strand
AAGATCTCATGGGTGAACCACTTGATGCGTTTGAACCCAACAACTTGGGAGATAACATTAATATCACCATGAGAAATTGTCGCGGCCGGGGCAGTCTCGCCCTTGATTTCCGATTGGTTTTTTATTTCTATTAAATTTACGACCGAATCACTTTGGGGTTGGGTATAAAAATCCACCTCTACGGGACACATTCGCGCGATGTGCTGGTCAAGGTCCAATTCATCGATGTGATAAGTTTGCGCTTCGTGAAGGTAAATTGCACCGGGATGGACCAGTTGGGCTGCACTCTCAATATCTATCTCACCAATTGTTGTCCAGATTTGATTCTGCTGAGATTGAAGCAAGATGCGGTCAGCAGATGCGCTGCGCAGCGTGGTTTCTTCTGAAGGATAGGAAGCAGACATCCAAAAGAACTTACCACCTGAATAATGAATCACACCGCTTTGGGCGAGGATTTGAAGTAATTCTCCAACTTGATCGGCAGGCACCTTTCCAAAGGGTTCGCCCTGTCTGAATGGTAATTCAAACGCTGCACAGCGAATGTGACTTAATAAGATCAGTAAGTTATCAGGGTTTATCAAGGCATGTTCTGGTAGTTTGGCGTAGAAATATTCTGGGTGACTAACCAGGAATTGATCGATAGGGTTGGGTGTGGCAACCAAAAGCGCTAAAGAAGATTTATCAAGACGACCTGCTCTTCCTGCTTGCTGCCAGGTTGAGGCAATGGTGCCAGGGTAACCAACCATAATTACAGCATCAACACCTCCGATATCAATACCCAATTCGAGTGCGTTGGTTGCAACAACTGCGCGAACCTTACCACTCCTTAAACCACTCTCGATCTCTCTGCGTTGTCTTGGAAGGTAGCCGCTCCTGTATCCTCGAATTCCTTCAAACCGATCAACCGTTTTGGGCGTTAACTGGTTAGATTTCTTCAATTCCTTGGTTTCTCGTAAGTAAGTCAGGATAAGTTCGATGGTTCTACGAGATCGACCAAAAATTATCGTTTGAATATCGTAACGAAGCAGATCCTCAACTAGTTGAATGACCTCGAGTAGTGCGCTGCGACGAATACCCAAATCTTTATCGATAATCGGTGGGTTATAGAAGAGAAAGTCCCTGGAGCCACGGGGAGCACCATCATCGTCTATCAGTGTGACGGGTTCTTCGCATAACCTTTCAGCAAGTTCGACCGGGTTAGCTATCGTGGCAGATGTGAAGATCCATTGAGGTTTGGAACCATAAAAATTTGCCACCCTTTTCAATCTGCGCAGTACATTCCCAACATGCGATCCAAATATCCCTCTATAAGAATGGGTTTCGTCGATGACAACAAAATGCAAGTTTTCAAAAAAGTCAGCCCACTGGGTGTGGTGAGGCAGTATGCCAGTGTGGAGCATGTCTGCATTGGTGATAATCAAGCGTGCTGCAGAGCGTATGGCAGGACGCGCGTGCTGAGGTGTATCACCATCATAGATTGCAACTGGGATTGGGTAGTATGCCGAGGTGGTGGAAGCTCGCTCGTTCGCAATTTCTAGGAATTGCTGCAAGTTCTTAATCTGGTCTTGCCCAAGTGCTTTGGTAGGAAAAATATAAAGTGCGCGGGCATCTTCAACCTGAATCAACCGATCAAGTACGGGTAAATTATAGGCGAGAGTTTTCCCACTGGCTGTGCCGGAGACAATTACCGGGTTGTTTCCCCGATTAATCTGTTCCCATGCGGCTAATTGATGGGTATAAAGGTTGCTATAACCAAAACTGATAAGGATGTCGTTCAAAATTGGATGCAAATCATCAGGGAGGGGGACATACCGCGGAGGATGCGCAGGGAAACACCTCCAATCGTTAATATTTTCGTGTATATTGGGTTCAGTCCGCCAGTGGTTTAATAAGGATCTAAGCGACATAACGAAAAGGGTCTTTCTGTATTATTTTAGTTTAGTTCCAGCTACAGGAGGAGAATAATGTTGCTGCCATTTATTAATATAACGTTTGGCTTCCTGTAACCATTTTTCATCATCCCAACCCAATTCGGTTTGAACGGTTTGGCGAATACGATCTAAAATGGATATTCCACCTCCAGGTAATTGGATGCCTAGACGAATCCGCCTGAGCAATAAATCATCCAGGTGGACAATGCCTTCATGCTGCGCTGACCAACGCAACTCAGCCCACGTGGATGGCGATCCTTCAATTGAATCTAATTCCTCATTACTGGCATTTTCTATCAGGTCGATCGCCTCATTACCATACCTTCCAATTAAGCGGAGCAAATCGTTCGTTTGGATACGGGCAGTTATTTGTTCGGTTACAGTGACTGGGTTCAGGATTGGCTGAATTGTATCAAAACTTGGTTTGTGTGGGAACTGATGCCTGATCATATTCAAAGTGTCGTGAGCCATTTGTCGGAAGGTGGTCAATTTACCGCTTGTAATGGTCACCATCCCCTTGTCCAACCAAAGGAGATGCTTGCGCGGTTCTTTCCATGATTGCTCTTTGCCAGTGTAAAGGACTCCGCGAATTCCAGCAAAGGTAGATTGAACATCTTTCAATTCTAGACCAAGATCAGGGAAACTGTGTTTAACAGCTGCAAGCAAGTAATTTGCTTCCACTTGGCTTATTTTAAGATCGTAAAGGTTATCTGAGTCATGATCGACATCAGTTGTGCCGATAAAAGTGATGCCTTCCCATGGTATTACGAAAACTGGACGTCCGTCAGATGGATGGAATAGACTGACAGCACATTTCAAGGGGAATTTATGTTGAGGAAAGACCAAATGACTGCCGCGTAATTTTCTTAATGCCGGCTTTTTGCCTGTTTTAACTCGCAGATTATCAGCCCATGCACCAGTGGCATTAATGACAACATGAGCATGAATTTCTTTAGATTGACCATTACCCTCAGGTGCGCGATCTCGAAGTGCTATTCCGCATACCTGCCCTTTGCGATTAATTAGTAAATCTTCCACTTGGCTGTAGTTTAACGCAGTGCCACCGTGATGAACCGATTCCCGAATCAAACGTAAAACAAGTCTGGAATCATCTGTCGATGCATCGGTATATTTAAATGCGCCTACAAGGTTCCTTTTTGATACAGTTGGACAGACTATATTTAGATCATGGTCACTTAATGAGTGGTGTTCCCATTTTCCAGCTAATAGATCATAAAAAGCTAGCCCAAATCCAATCAATGGGGTGGGAATTCTATCTCCTTTATAACAGGTGATGACAAAGTCAAGAGGATTTATTAACCCCTTACAATCTCTCAACAAGCGTTCACGTTCTCTGACAGATTGGAGGACTAACTGAATTTGACCATTCCTTAGATAGCGGAAACCGCCATGGACTAGTTTGGATGAATGGCTAGACGTACCGGTGGAAAAATCTCCTGCGTCGACAAGTAGTACCTGTAAACCTGCTCGCACTCCTTCTCGCATAATCCCGGCACCTGTTATACCGCCTCCGACAATCAACAGGTCCCATGCTTGATTTATGTTATCCCAAATTGTTTGGCGCCATCCTTTGGACCACATGATGTTTACCATGAAGATTAACGTTCATCCCGGAATTTGTTAGCATCTGGAATGAGAACACCTGGATTTAGGATCCCGTCTGGGTCAAATGTCTTGCTTAGATTCTCGAGAGTCTGCATTCCTAACTGACCTTTCTCCTGCGATAAGTAGGGGATATGGTCTAATCCAACCCCGTGTTGATGGCTGATTGTCCCACCGTAGTCGAGGATTGACTGGCTGGCAGCAGATTTGATTATATACCAATGATGCAAGGTCAATCCGGGATCACTCGACCTTCGGAACAGGTAGGTAAAATATACACTGGCGCCATAATTGTAAACATGGGATAAATGGCTGAAAACCAATACCTTTTCGTTTTGGTTACTTAAAGCGTTTCTAATCGATCCTTTAACTGCTTGACAAAGTGATCTTATTTGATTCCACGAGACAGCAGTTTCAAGGGTGTCCAAGGCAAGACCATATTCCCAGATTGAATTGCGTAGGTAAGGGGTTGAGAACCGGGTGTGGCGCCATTTATTTCCGATGAATTTTCCACTTCCTAAACCTCGATTTTTGCGAAGTATCGATGAGACTGCGGCGCGGATATTTCCAGCGTGTTTTTTTCTTGCAGTGATGGCATATATAAGTAAACAATACCCTTGGGAGTAACCAAGAAATTTTAAAACTTGTTTACCGAGAGGTACCATTTTCCCATCATCCGAAAGGGCAAGGGTTACTTGGGTTTCCTCTGGATCGCTCAATCTCAGCATCGAAACAGGTATATCAGATTGTGCGATTTCCTTTACTGCCTTATAACCTGATTCCCAATCGTGGAAAAATACACCATAAAATTCTTCAACTTCAGGAAGGGGTTTAACTCGCACAATCACTTCCGTCAACACCCCAAATCGCCCCTCAGAACCTAAAATTATCTGGCGTAAATCAGGACCCGCTGCACTGGCTGGGAAGGGGAGTAATTTAATCGTACCAGCAGGTGAAATTAGCTGACCACCTGCAAACATATCTTCGATACGACCATAATAATGAGACTGCTGACCACATGAACGGGTAGCAACCCAACCTCCCAGCGTGGAATATTCAAATGACTGTGGAAAGTGACCAAGGGTATACCCCTCACGATGAAGGCGTTGTTCGAGGTCCGGTCCGCGAATCCCGGCTCCAAATTTCGCAATCTGGCTGGTTTTGTCAAGGTCATGGAAATTATTCAAGCGAGATAGGTCTAATGCCACGGAGGGGATGTCAAGTTGATTCGGATTAATGTGTCCTACAACACTGGTCCCTCCGCCATAGGGGATCAGGCAAATAGCGTTCTGGCGGCTATAGGTAAAAAGATCCTTGATCTCTTCTTCATTCTTAGGATAGGCAACCCCATCTGGAAAAATGTCAATCTTTCCAGATCGTAATGCTATCCAGTCGGGGAGACTCTGACCGCGCGAATGTCTTAATCTATCTTCTGAATCGCATGAAATTAATGGGTGAGGGGGAAGCCTTGAGGGGGGGATTAATGAAATGACATCATCCAAAGAACAATCGGGTTCAGGGTGGACTGACCCTAGATAGTCATTCAGATATCGAATTGCTGTGTGGGGGAGTTTGACTTCAATCGATTCTTCTCCCCATCCATTCCATCGTCTCATTACTGCATCTCTACTGTAATAGCTAACTGAAAACAGTGAGAAACTTCGAATAATAAAGATTGACCTGGTTTTTTCACTGCGGCTTGATAAGTTTACCCTTGGAAGAGGTGTAGCGTTGACTTGAGAGGATGACTCTAGAAGCGCTAGTTTCATTTTTTGGTAGATATTCCCTGAGCGGAGTCATTTCAATCCGCCAGGCGAGGGAAACAGGAATTTCTACAACGGATCGTGTTAAAAGTTCTCTCTCCATTTCCAAATCGTGAACAGAGGAAATATAAAGCCTAACTTCATCAGCCATGAATACATTTCAAGCGAAATTTCATTGTCATTATACTGATTATTGTATTCTAATTTACTTGTTTTGGGTTTTTGACAACCATGTGAAGGACAAATACAGTAACTAATCCAGCTATTGCTGAGACAATGAAAGTGGTTTGATAACCATAATGGTCTGCCAATAACCCTCCGATTACTGGTGCAAGAAAAGTGACTGGAGCAATGAGTGTATTTGCCATCCCGATATATATTGGGCGATCGTCTTCATTTCCAAATTGAAGAGAAATTGCGATCGGCGTAGTCCACAAAGCGACATTAGCGATACCTGCTAAGCCGAAAATAAGGTAGAACCAGGATTCGCCAACAACCAGCCATGCTAACCCCGCGCTAGCTACTGCAGCCATTATTCCGATTTCTAAAGAAAGGCGATGCCCGAAGCGATCACCAATCCAACCAAGAATAGGATTGGCAGCAATTTGAGTTGCCATAAGTATGCCAGTCAATATTCCGGCGATCCCTTCGCTCACACCCAGGATTCGGACAGCATATACGGTATAAAAGGCAAATGCCATGGTCCCCAACTGTGATAGCATCCTGACAAATAAAAACCAACGGAAATTGATGTCTTGGTGAAGTATCTCACCGATGTTATTTATGAAAGCCCGAGGAGACCTGGGAGGCCGGGTAGGAATAATCTCAGGCTCACGTGTTTTTGCTAGAAAAAACCAAGAGATAATCATCGAGAGGCTAGCCAGCAAGAAGCAGACTGTGAAGTTGTTCGGAAAACGCAACCTTTCAAGCAGTATCCCCGCCATAACTGCACTCCCACTCGCCATCAGATTGGCAGTCGCTGATTGAGCACCAAAGAAGGTGCCCAGACGTCCTAGAGGAATAAGCCGGCCAATTAAACTCTGCCAGGCAGTTGCTGTAATACCACCCCCTAATCCTTGCCAGACCAGAAATAAATAGGTAAAGGCTAGCGCCCAACGAGCTTCCAACACAGGTAGAAACCAGGCAATAATCGCTAAACCTAGATAGGGGGCACGTTCGTGAAAGGTAAGGAATAATACTGTCGGCCGGTAACGCCGTAATCGAGCGACTCGGTCGGCTGTAAGAAGTTGAGGCAGCTGCCATCCAACTGCATGAATTGCTGGTATCAAGCCAATCAAGACTGCTGAATCTGTTAATGTACTTACAAAGAGAGGAATAACGGTTACAAAGGAGGCAAAACCTAATGCTGCACCAAAAAAGCCACCATCAGCTAGATTGACAATAAAGTTGTGCCTCAGATTTTTCTTGATTTCTTCCTGGGCAAAGGCTCGAGAGAGATCCTTTGATTTTTCAATCACTGTAGGGGGTGGAAATGGTGAGGTTTTGGGGTTCTTATCAGCCTGCATAAAACCTGGATGGCTACCTTTCCAGTGTGAAATAGGTGAGCATTCAGGTAATTATCTAACTTCACGTAGGCAGTGTTCAATACCCTGAGTTTGAAACACCTGGATTTCACCGATTGTGATCGTCGTTCGCGCGAGATTATAACACCAGACAAATATTCGATTTGAGTAAAAATGAAGAGGAAGTTCGACGGTATGTGAATTTCTAATTCCAGAGGTGAGATAACATAAAATTTTGAATTGGTTAATGGCTAGGCGGTACTTTAACCAAGAGAATTGGTGCAATTGAGAGGAGAAATAAGACGCCAAAAATTGCAAAAAGCAGAACGTAACCTATCCCCAACATATCGGGGTGGTGAAATGTGAAGTAATCTGCAATTGGGCCGCCGATGTAAGCGCCTATCGCGCCAGCGCCTGCACCTGCTAAATTCGATATCCCCAAATAACGACCAGATTCTTTTTTTGGAACCAGCTCAGTGCCAAGTGCCCAATTGGCTGTATAAAAGATCCCCGTTGCGATACCGATTAAACTCCCACCCAGATAGATAACAATGAGATTAGGTGTGAGGATAGCTATGAATGTCCCTAGACCAGCCAGTGCACCACTTAAAACTACCAGCTTCTTATTTCCGAAACGATCGGAAAGCCAACCACTGGGTAATGCAGTTATGAAGACAAAAGCGCCAACAATCAGGAGCAGAATCGCTACTGGTCCTGCTGCGGTTTCACGAATATATCCAAGCCTTGCTTGGATAAAAAAGATGGCGAAGGCTGATAAGTTTATCACTCCTGCCAAGTATGCCAAGCGGTTAATTACCCACCAGAGAAAAGAAGGATTTAATCTTGCATCTCTTCCCAGACTGATACGAACGCTAAACAGCACGCCTGCTCCGATTGCGATTATTATTCCGAAAAGACCAACCAAACCCATCAAGACTAATTTTTGAAGCGGAGATTGGAGCGGCTCAAGATACTGACCTATGATATTCACCACCTTTCCAGATCCTAGAATTATTGATGTAAACAGGCCAGTCATCAAAAAAAGACGGAGAAATGGTTTCCAATCAAGATCTTTTAGATTTGCCTGAAGAGGTTTCTCGGGAACAAACATCGTGATCACCATTACAATAACTAAAATGCCAGCAGCTAATAGGATTCCGCCTAACAAATTTCCCGCAGAGATTACCCTTGCAATGGTAAAAGAAACCAATAGAAGGGGTAAAGGCAATTCCAAGACTGCTTTAAATCCAGAAAAGCGACCGCGTTTTTCTTCCGGGACCAAGTCTGGTATTAAACCCTGCTGGGCAGCATGAGCAGTGTTGGTCGAAATTTGGAGCAGGATGGCGATTGTGAATAAGAACCAGAAACCACGCATCCCTTCCATGCCTAATGTAAAACCGATAGCGGTAATAAAAACTAGATTGAAAAAGGTGCCTATAAAGATAAAAGGACGCCGTCTCCCCCAACGAAAGCTGCTGTGATCTGATACCATACCCATTATTGATTGGGCTAATAACGCAACCATGAGAGTGTACAATCGGATTGTCCCATAGAAGGCTCCTTGCTGACTTTCTCCAACAAAATCCTGCACGAGAATTGGCAATATCAACCCATTGGTCTGTGCTAAGGTGGTCAAACCCAGATAGTAAATGTTTATAGTTATGTAGTCGTACCAACGGATTGCTCTTTTTAGCACAGCGTCATTACATTTTCCTTTTAAGGATATCGTGTAGGGTTGGGATGTGAACCCATTGGAGATTTTACTTTCTTATTCTTGGAGATGTCAACGAAATAAAAATTTTCAGTATATAGGTGAATAATCGCTATTATAATTAGAGGTAGGCTGGTTGAGTTGTCTGGGTTCCCGGATCGTGATTGTCGATAAAATAAGTATTTGGCAAGGTTTTAAAGGATTTAATAAAATTTTATGAGATGGGATTGATAATTTTTTCCCTTTATTTAAACCGCTCATCATTGCAAATCTGAAAAGGTGAAAAAGTGAAACTTTATAACACGCTTTCGCGAACAGTCGAAGAATTTAATCCGTATGGTGATTTTGTAAAAATATATGTATGTGGGATAACACCTTACGACACGACCCATTTAGGCCATGCTTTTACGTATACTTCGGTTGATATCTTAATTCGCTACCTTGAATTCAAAGGATTTAAAGTGAGGTACGTTCAGAACGTGACCGATATTGATGACGATATACTGCGAAAGGCTAACGAAGAAGGAGAAGATTGGAGGTCATTGGGTAACCGATGGACTGCTCATTTCATCGAAGATATGAGGATGTTGAACGTTAAACCCCCAGACCAATTTCCACGCGCAACAGAAATGATTCCACAAATTATCGAAATGGTGGAAAAATTGATTAAAACAGGCTTAGCATACCAAGCTGGCGGAAATGTTTATTTTCAGATTGACAGATGGGATGAATTCGGTAAGTTATGCAAACTGTCTTATGAGGATATGCTGCCCATCGCTAACGAGAGAGGAAATAATCCAAATGATAAATTCAAGAATGATCCTCTTGATTTTGTCCTCTGGCAGGCAAAATCGCCAGGAGAGCCGTCTTGGGAGAGCCCATGGGGGGCAGGAAGACCTGGTTGGCACATTGAATGCTCGGCAATGTCAACTCATTTCTTGGGAAACGTGTTGGATATCCACGCAGGTGGATATGATCTATGTTTTCCTCACCATGAAGCTGAAATATCTCAGGTCGAGCCAATTTCAGCCCAAAAACCTTTCGTGAAATTTTGGACGCATATTGCCATGGTTTATCATGACGGAGAAAAAATGTCCAAATCATTGGGAAACCTGATCATGGTGCGGGAACTGAGCAAAAAATTTACTCCAGATGCGATCCGACTGTATCTTGGCAGCCATCATTATCGGGATTCCTGGAGTTATGATGAGGATGATCTGATCGCTTATCAGAGGCTGGCTGATGATGCGCAGCAAGCTTTGAAACTATCAGGCGGGGATGGAGAAGAATTGAGAATCGATGCTCGTATGGAAGCTTTCATTGAGGCTATGGATAATGATCTTGACACAGAAAAAGCAGTTCAGATTTTTGCTAGCTTAGTCGCGGAGGTCCTCGAAGGTATAAACGCCAGAGCTAATGTCTTGCAAGCCCAAGGAACTATCCGAAAAATGGGTGCAATTTTTGGGTTGATACTTGATGAGGTCAAACCCGAGAAATGGGTATTGGATGGTTGGAACGAACACTTGAAGAGATTCGAGAAGGCAGGGATTACTGCCCATTCATCATGATCGTCAGATAAAGGATTGATAACTTCCGACGAAGCAAGACTAGTTTTATCGAGGAACAATTTTTTAGATGGTAGTTTCTACCTTCTCATTCTTGTCTTTGATTCGTTCAGCATCGGCTCTTTCCTGCATTTGATTACGTAATGTAGCAATATCCTTTGGTATCAAGTAGGCTGTCATTCCCAAGAAGATGGATCCTAAAATCCATGCAGAGACACAAATAGTTAATATGGCAGTGTGAAGAGAGTAATCTCTGGCGATGAAACCAGCCATCAGCGGGGCGAGAGCTGCGCCGCCATTTTCAATTAGATATTGGATAGAGAGGGCAGTACTGCGTATTTCGGGAAGAGTGATATCGTAGACCGAGGCGATTACGTTGGCAGATGCAAAGGGAATGAAAACAGCTGTCACAAGCAATAGAACCAGGAATAGCCCTTGATTGTCAATTGGAACGTTCAATGTCAGTGTGAGTAGGATCGCTCCCAATAGTACTGCAACCATTGAAACCAGAACACGTCCGCGGGGCGTTCGTTTGAAGAAGTAATCACCAATAGCCCCTCCTATAAAGTATCCGGATGCCAAGACAAGCACGGCTGGTGCCATTGTTGCCAGGACAGCTTCTGGGGAGTAATTGCGTTCAGTTTCCAGGTAACGGAAGAACCAGAAGGTGATGACGTTCCAGGGAAAGACACCTACGAAGCCTTGCATAAAGAGCAAGATTAAACTGCGTTTGCGGAAAAGTCCCAGCGCGATTTTTATGTCGAAGCGATAAATCCCGATTTGTTCTAAATTAGCCATTTCTGGCTCACTCTGACCACGAGGTGCTTCTTTCACTGTAGTTATGATCACCAATGCAAGCACAATTCCGAGTGAACCAGTGATATAAAAGATACCTCGCCATCCGATCAGCCCACTCAACAAAGTAGCTGCTAGTAAGCCAATCATGTATCCTAGCGGTTGGGAAAGCTGAAGTAAACCGTATACCTTGCCGCGTACTTGGGGACCAAAATAATCAGAAATTAAGCTGTACAACCCTGGATAACTGGAATCGTCGATGCCTGTGGATGCTCTGCTAGCTAAGAACAAAGGATAGGTTGGCGCAATGGCGCTTAACCAGGTGGTTGATCCCCAAATTAATGATGCTATAGCCAACAATGGGGCACGTGCAAAGCGGTCATATAAAAAACCCCAGAGTGGATAAAAAAGAGCTCCAACCAGGAGTGCAGCGGAAAAAACTGCCCCCATTTGAACTTCATCAATTCCGAATGTGTCCATGATGGGGGTTGTCAGCGGTCCGATCAGCAGTTTATCTGCTTGATGGAGCAGCATGAAGAAAAAGAATACAACAACGACAAACCAGCGATATCTGGATTTTTGAACCATTGATTACCTCGGTGGGTACATTGTCATCGAGCAGATATTGCTCGATTTTATCGCATGTAACGCTATTTAGCAATTTACCAAGCAGATTATCTAAGATAAGAGATTCAGCGAGAAATTGTAGGAAGGTGAAAATTTCTCAAATGGTGATATCAATGCCTAGTGCAACTATTGCGTAAAGTAAACCGATCTTAACGCTGTTATTAACCGCATGGATCAATACAGCTGACCAAAGTGAGCGGCTGTACTCGTAAGCCAGCGCTAGAATGATACCTAGAAAGAATGCTGCCACAACCACTGAAATTTCAACATGGACAATACCGAAGATTAAGGAGCTGATCAAGATTCCAGGCCAAATCCCCCAGCTATCCCGCAACCATTTATAAATAACTCCTCGGAAGATAAGTTCTTCAGCAAATGGGACGGCAATGCCACCCAGGATTAACATCCCCAAAGCGCCAACCCAGGTAAAACCTTCTGGGATAAGGAAATCCAATTGGGGGTTAATTAAAGGTTGGTCGAGAATCACCAAAGTTAGAGCTGAGATCAATCCAGATAATGGAATTACCACAATTGAGATGACTAGAACAGCTATCAACCAGCCTACAGAAAGAGCTTTAAAACCAACATCTGTCCAAGCAAGTTTTTTTCGCCGCATTCCTAGAAAGTAAACACTCGCTGTTAGAGCGAAAAACTCGATTCCCGTCAGGGCAAGGCTGGACAAGATACTCGGCTCCAATATAGTACTAAATTCACCTTCCACCAGTTGAAAGTATAAGCCAAATACAGTGAAACCTAACAGGAAAAAGGCAGCAATGCCTATAATGATCAGAAGAATATCAAGCCAGTTCCAGAGAGGTTGTTTAACTTGGGGTAGGTTGGCTGTATCTACATTTAATTGCATCAATCATAAACCTTTTTAAAAAACCGGATTGCTCTATCAATGTTAAACTTAGTAATTAATATCTCGACATAAAAATGTGTTTAGTGATATTGAAATTCAAAATAATCTATTCCGACCTTACCAGCTCGCGGTAAAGAAACCAACCCCCCTTCCGATTTGCTGCCCCCTTTGGAGCACGGTCGAAGTATAGCTCAAAAATCCTTCCACCTTCAGTTAGCACACGGTAATAATCTTTGCCGACTCCCCATGACCCACGCCTTTTTGCGACAGCTGCGTGTCCTAGAGTCATATTATGGACCATGTGGCCTTTGCGGGAATAATCATGCCATTCACTGAGAGTTTCTATAATTTGAAAAGTTTTATCATGCCATAGAAATTCATCTGGGCAACCAGGAATTTTTTCAAGGAGAGGTGATTTATTGAAACTGACCTCAATAGGTTCTTCAATAAAGCGAATTGGGACGAGTCCCATAATACCGCTCACCTAATATCGACCCTAATGCTCAATTATTAGAAGCACAAATTATCGCCTGCCTGTTATATATTGCTCCATTTGATCGATCAAGAATTCTTGCTGCGTTATGATGGCTTTGACAACATCACCTATGGAGATTACCCCGGTTAAACGGTTTCCATCATAGACAGGTAAATGGCGGATGCGATGATTGGTCATTAATTCCATACAATTTTCAATGGTCTGGTCAGGTTGAATAGAGATTACCTCTGAACTCATAATTTCCTTGACCTGTGTTTCCATTGAACTTTTCCCCTTTAAGATAACTTTCCTGGCATAGTCGCGTTCTGAAATAATGCCAACCAAGTTATCTTCTTCCAGCACCATTAATGCCCCAATGTCCTTCTCTGCCATTAACATTAAGGCATCAAACACCGGCGCTTGGGGGGAGATAGACCAGACATCATGTCCTTTCTTACTTAATAGTTGCTTGACACTGATCATATCGTTACCTTATCATAACTATAATTGTTGACCAATAATTCTATTCACTAATATTGTAACCCAGTTTTATCGCATTATGCAGAATTATTCACTTTGGCTTTACCACTGATTGCTGCGATGAGTGCACCGAGCAGGGCAATAATGGCGGACACTGCAAAACTAGTCTGGATCGCAATGAAGAATGCTTGCTCAGGATAGTTGACCTGATAACGGTTTAACAAGGTAGAGAAGATTGCACCGAATAAACCCACACCGATGACCATACCTAAGGATCGAGCGGTTGCCAAAATTCCAGCTGCTATCCCTTGGCGATGTCGAGGTGCTGATCCCATCAAGGCACTGTTATTTGGAGAGATAAACGTACCGGTTCCAAAACCAGTGACTACAAGCGCCAACACTATAGAGGATATCGGGCTGGTTTGGTCGAGTTGAGAAATTAAGAATAGTCCCAGACTTAATAACATCATTCCGAGAACGCTGGGAATTCTCGTGCCGATGCGGTCTGATAACGTCCCACTAATGGGGGCTACGATTGCCATAATAATCGGTTGAGCGGTCAAAATTAATCCAGCCTGAGTGGGGCTAAGTTCTCGTCCTTGGAGCAGGTAGAATGGGAGCAAGAACATAATTGAGAAGATACAGATATAATTTAAAAAAGCACTCACTACTGCCCCAGAAAAAATTCGACTAAAGAATAACGATAGATCGACTAAAGGTGACTCATGCTTTTTTTGAAGGCTGTAAAACATCGATAGAAGGAAGGCTGCAATCGTCATGGTGGCTAGTATAGGGATCGATAACCAACCCCAAAGATGTCCCCGATTCAGACCCAATAAAAGGGCCAATAACCCGAAAATGAATAATAAGGAACCGAAAATATCGAAACGCTCTTTAGATCGATGCTCGCCATCCTCTGGGATAAAACGCCAGCTTAACCATAAAGCTGTTAAACCAACTGGAATATTTATATAAAATACTGCTCGCCAGCTGATCATGTCGGTCAACCATCCGCCAAAAGAAGGCGCGACAGTTAATCCCAGATATGTCATTGTAGCTTGAAGACCTAAAGCTTGACCACGCTGTATGGCTGGAAAATTCCCTGTTAATATCGCCGGAGAATTTGCTGCAAGCATTGCTGCACCAAAAGCTTGAACTGCGCGAAACACGATCAAACTTGTGGCTGAAGCTGCCAGGCCGCATAAAGCTGAACTGAAAACAAAAACCATGAAACCGAAGAGATAAATTTTCTTATGTCCACGTAAATCACCTAAGCGTCCGATTGAGAGTAGAAATCCGCTCACAAAGAGCAAATATATCGTTACTACCCATTGAATTGTCGCTAGATCGGTATTGAAATCTGACCGAATAACTGGAAGGACAGTGTTAACAATACTTGTATCGAGGGCTGACATAAATGTACCAATGCCGATTGCAAGCAAAATCCACCATTTTTGTGAGTTATTGGCTGACTCGATTCCAGATAGTTTACCGGTCAATGGATTTGGATTGATCTTTTTATTGTTTGCCATTAGATTTAGTAGTTTGAATATTGGGCATTAATAAAAGTCCACCAATAAGATGAATTTATGGTTTGCTTGGTTTGATCACTACCAAACCTGGTTTACCCATTTCGCCTTCAATGGATATCTCAACGGGAAGAAACATCGAGATGATACTGGCGTTTGTGACGATATGTTGGGTGATACTGGGGGTAGAGAATTGTGAATCTCCTTGGGCTAATGATAGGGGTAGAAGTAATTGATCAGCTAAATATTGATCGACACCACTTTGAGTGCTCAGAAAGAATTCAATGCCATCAACTGCTTCATCAGCGACTTGCTCAGCAGGTTTACCTAGTTTCCCCAAAGAGAAGTAACAGGCTTGAGAATTTTCGAATTCAGCGATGAGAAGCATGAAGGTGCCTTTGAATCTCGATGGAAGTTGAATGATACGAATATCGTTTAGGAAGTATCGAGCGCCTAGACGACGTATTACATGCTCACGCTGTCTTTTAGCAATTCGGCGATCAAGATTAGCAACTGCAGAAATTCCACTTATTTGGACCAGCTGTCCTCGGTCGAGCAATATTATAGGATTAAAAATACTTACAGGTTTAATAATTGCCTGGATCTGGCCGCCTCCTTGGGGAAAAAAGCCAGCTTGGTCTAATTTCATCTCAATATTCCCGCCAATGCGTCTAAAAAAATGTAGCCAATGGTTATTTAGATACTCAAAACTTGGGCTGGCTGGGACGTGTGTTCCACCTGAGATGGAGATTGAGGAGCCAGCATTGGCTAGGCTTAAAGGTAGATAGAGGGTTTGGAAAACCAGCGACGTTGA
>JACUUU010000058.1 GCA_014859065.1 Anaerolineales bacterium | reverse complement strand
TGTTAATACGCGATTTTCGAACGGAATGGTCAAAGAGGGACCCAACAAAGCTGCTCGAATATGGCTATGACCATTTCCATCGCCCCAACGCGCATTATGAGCATAATCCCTATTTGGATGGATGATCTCATCTAATAGACGACGAAGATCAGTCAAACACCCACTCTCATATTCGATTGTTGTTAGCGCACTGGTAGAGGAGGGAGTAAAAATCGTTACTATACCATTCTGAATATCACAGTTCGATACAATACGTCCAATCTGATGGGTGACATCAACAATATCAGCATTTCCCTTGGTTTCTAATTGAATGTTGAAGGTTTTAGTGGTCATAAACAGTCTGTAATCCTTTGTTCTCGAATTCCGCACAACGAACAATTTTTATGGGATTATACTTGGTAAATAATTATAAGAGATAAAGAAACCATCGAATTGAACAAAACTAGAACATTCATAACTGTAGAACCAATCCTGCCATCAATTTCAAAGCTTTGATATGCGATAAATTCCTTTTGGAGGTAAGTTTGAGCGTAATACTAAAGTTTAGGAAAGAAGAATTTACTGTTGCATCAGGCTTGACTGTGCGTAAAGCATTAGAGGAAATAAACATCCCACCTGACTCTGTCTTGCCTACACGCAATGGAGAACTTATCACTGAAGACGAAATTCTTCACGAAGGTGATGTGATTAGACTTGTAGCGGTTATATCCGGAGGATAAACAAGCTTGCGAAACCTATATATGCAATCCATGATGCGCTTTGAATCAAGGATTTCCAATGAAATGTAGAAAATGCTGCCAAAAAGCAATCATAAATATGCGTCAACACCGCCTGGCAATGTGTAAGGAACACTTCCTGGATTGGGTGCCAGAACAGGTCGAGCGGTTCATCCATAAATATCAAATGTTTTCACGCCAGGAACAAATCCTGATCGCTGTTTCGGGCGGTAAGGATTCACTAGCCTTATGGGATATCTTATTCAGGTTGGGTTTTGAGTCTGACGGTCTGTATATTGGTTTAGGTATCGATGAAGGCATTCATTATTCTGAAAAATCCGGCCAATTAGCTGAAGCCTTTGCCAACACACGTAAGCTGCGATTACTCACCGTTAACATGAGAGATGAATATGGAGAGACCATTCCCCAAATCGCAGATAGGACCACACGTGGCCAAGGTAAACCATGTTCAGTATGTGGGCTTTCCAAGCGCTATATAATGAATCGGATTGCTCGCCAAGGCGGTTATCACGTTTTGGCTACTGGTCATAACCTGGATGACGAAGTGGCAGTCTTATTTGGTAATACGCTGAATTGGGAAGTAAGCTTTATGTCACGTCAAAGCCCGGTATTAGAAGCCAACCATCCTGGATTAGTAAGAAAAGTGAAACCGCTATTCCGTTTCTCTGAACGTGAAGTAGCAGCTTATGCTTTATTGCGTGGAATCGATTACATCTATGAAGAATGTCCACACGCAGTAGGGTCAAAATCAATCTTCTACAAAGAAATACTCAATAGGATGGAAGAAAAACGACCTGGTTCCAAATTGATTTTTTACCTATCTTTCTTAAAAGCTAAAGAGAATGGCTTATTTGCTAATCATGCTCAAGAGCAGGTATTATCGCTAAACACATGCTCTTCATGTGGGCAACCTACAACTGCGAGCGGTGAATGTTCCTTCTGTCGAATTATGCTTAAACAATAGTGCCCGCCAATTAAGTGCTCATGACGGGCTACTGATATTGTCATGCAGAGATCCTAACAAATAAGCTGCTTGAATTATCCTAGTGATTCCTTCTGCCTGGATTCCTCAATGAGCTTGCTCATCTGTTCAAAGTGAGAATCGAAATGAGAAGTGCCTTCGAGTAGGTTTGTAGAAATTCTCCAGAATCTGCCCTTTTTTGCGACGAATTGATCCGGAAGATGATTAAGCAATGCCACCGTTTCAGCCATGCTACGCCGGTATTCTTCTCGAATATCCGCCAGTGAAGGATAAGCTGCAGCAGTAGCAGCAACAGCTGGGTGTTGATTCCCTTCCCAATCGTCTGAAAAATGTTCCTGGTTGCCTAGCAGCTGTTCGATCCACATCTGTGTGTAACGTTCCCCCTGGATCAGATGGGCAATATTCTCTTTAATATTCCATTCTTTAGGATCGGGTTTATAAGAAGCTTCGCTTTCTCCGAGATTGGCTAGCAATCTATCAAGTTTATCTTGGATATTTGCGTTTTCTTTACTTACTAAATCAGCTAGTTCATATTGAGTGGCAGGAATTTCTGGTAATGGTCTTTTTGAGAGGGTCATTGAGGTGCTTTTTTTCACTCCACCTCGATAAAAAGCTACCTCAACTTGATCACCAGCTTTAAATTTTTCGAGTGCACCTGCCAGACTTGCCCAATCTTCCACATTCATGCCGGCAACCTCTACCATCACATCATCTTTATCAAGCCCGGCAGCCTTTGCTCCCATTTCATCCAACACGCCATCAATGCGAATACCCTTACTGGATGGAACACCAATTTCCTTTGCTACTTCTTCATTGAATTCGCCTACCATGATCCCTAACATTGGTCTCTGTGTAATACGTAGGTCCTCGCCAGTCTCAAGCACAGAGACCAGGTTTTCTAATCCTGATTCCCAACCATGTTTAATTTCCTTACTGATTTTTTCCCAATCAGTACCACTTCCCAGACCACTGTGAAGCAGTTCTATCAGGGTCTTTTCCCCCTTCGCAGTAAGAGAAACGGATACTTGGGTAGCAAAGGGTTCGTTTTTACCCAGCCAATTGAATAACACTTTCTTATCAGGATCGAGTGAAATGTACTCTCCGCTGACATAGTAACCGCTGTTCCATGCCAGGTAAAGGCGACCATTTTCGCGGGGTGCTACGGTTGCTATGTCACAAAGCCATTCACGAAGGTATGTCGCATTAGTGAAAGCTCGGTATACTTCTCTGATTGGCGTTTGAATCGATTTTGAAAATGATAAAGATTGATTGACCATAGTGACCTCCTTAGATCTATCAAGCTACCTCAAGATAGCGTTCCAATTCCCAATCTGTGACTTTAGTGCGATATTCTTCTACCTCTGTCCATTTTGCTCGGATAAATGTCTCATAAGTTACAGGTCCTAAAGCATCCTTAAGAATCTGGTCAGATTCTAGCTCATGCAGTGCATCTGCCAAAGAATCGGGGAGTTCTGGTATGTTTAACTCTGCCCTTTGTTCAGCAGACAGGTCATACACATTAACATCATTAAGCGGTTCGGGTGGTGTCAAACCTCGTTCGATTCCATCAACTGCTGCTGCAAGCATCCCAGTTAATGTCAGATAAGGATTACCCGATGGATCTGGACAACGCAACTCTGCGCGGATAGATTTCTCGCGCCCCTCGGTGTATTGAGGGATGCGAATGAGAGCTGATCGATTAATTTGTGCCCATCCAATATAAACTGGAGCTTCATAGCCTGGCACGAGTCGTTTATATGAGTTGACTGTTGGTGCAACTATCGCCGACAAAGCTCGTGCGTGCTCAATTTGCCCGCTGATGAACCCGTAGGCGATTTGCGATAGATAATAGGGATCCGAAGGATCAAAAAACAAATTATTACCATCATCATCGAAGAGAGATTGATGACAGTGCATACCAGAACCATTAATTCCATATACTGGTTTAGGCATAAACGAGGCAATCAGCCCATACCGGGCAGCAATGGCTTTGACAGTGTATTTAAGGGTAAGGATGTTATCTGCAGCACGTAATGCATCAGTAAATTTAAAATCAATCTCATGCTGCCCCAACGCAACTTCGTGATGACCCATTTCTACTTCCAGACCCATTCCTGCCAAGGCATCCATCAATGATGTTCGCACCCGGACTGCCTCATCATTCGCGGAAAAATCGAAGTAACCACCAACATCATGAGGGACTGGATGAATACGATCTGGACCATTATGACGGAAAAGGAAGAACTCCGGTTCAGGCCCAACATTGAATATCCAACCACGCTTACGTATCCCTTCGAGTGCGAGTTTAAGAGTCCCTCGCGGATCTCCTTCGAATGGGCTACCATCTGGTAAATAAATATCGCAAAAGACACGTGCCCTACGTAAACCTTCCGGACTCCACGGAAGCACAGCATAGGTCTCAGGATCTGGCACTAATCGCATATCACTTTCTTGAATGCGTGCAAATCCTTCCACTGAAGAACCATCAAACCAGATACCATCATCCAATGCCTCTTTCAATCTATGTGCAGGAATATCAACACTTTTGACAGACCCAGTGACATCTGTGAACTGAAGCGAGATAAACTTCACTTGTTCTTCTCTCACTTGTGAGATTAACATTTCACTTTTCATTGGAACCTCGATTGGAAAAAATAATTGACCGATTATACCTGATTTTTAAAAATCAAGCTAAAATCCAAAGTTTGGCAAATTATTCGCATTAATTATATTGATCTGGATGTATTGATCGACCTCTAAGTAAATATTTAGTGACATCCTGTGAATAATTATCATTGGGAGATTAAACAGAAAGTAATCCACCACGTAGTTTATTTAATAAAAATTCAAGTTCTTTTCTGTCCGACTCAGTTAGACAGCTCCACGGAGCGAAAAAGAACCGATCAGTATCTTCTTCCACCTTGTCTCGAAAAGATTTACCAACAGATGATAATTTCAGATCATCGATTGATCCTTCAATCAACTTATTTGAAAGTAATTCTTTCAATGCGTCAACGTACACTTGATAAGGATGTCCCCTGTGAGAGAGAAGGTCGACAATTTCGTTCAACGAATGAACCCGTTCACTCCATATTAATGTAAGGGTTTCCAATGATGTAGCTGATAATCCACTCTGCTGCCAGGCGGCTAGATGTGAATCGTCCCGATAAGCAGCTAGACAAGAAAAAGCTTGTTCGATGTAAGGAAGAGACGGCTCTTTTTCAGGCATCAATTTGTGACTTAATTGGATTGACCAGGTATCTGGTGGTGGCGGATTGTTCAGACAACTTTCAACCATTTTCTGGAGCAGTTCAGACAACTCGACACCATCGTTTTTTGAAAGAGGATCAACTTCAGACATAACATTGCGGACATCCCTTATCAATTTATTTGTCCATTCACGGCCTTTAGCTGTGAAACGGAATTCTCCATCAGATATCTCGTTCAGTAATCCAATCTCGGTTAAAGCCCTTAATTGTTCAAGATAGTGCTCAACTGCCGTGTAAGGACTGCGAACCAAAAGGTGACCAGGTGTAGTAGATTCCGGTTCAAAGGAAAGGACAGACCAGAGAACACTCCATCTTCGACCCGACAATCTACTTTCTGTGGCAATTCGGTCTAAAACTGGTTCATAATGTCCAATCAAGGCAGACCATGTCTCATGGATAAGGTTCCAGATATCCCGATTATCCATTGGTTTACCTCCTCCAATTCTTATGATTAAACAATGAGATTTCCCTTTGGAAATTCCTCGCATCTATTAATATCATCAGACAAGAGGACTATACCAGATATTTTCAATTACTACCATCAATTATCTCAATTATTAGCCTCTACTCCGCTGCTACCTACCACTGCTACCTACCACGCTTTACACCGAACTATAGGGAAGGTATAATCTCAACGGTATTAGCATACCCCAGGGGGTATGCACGAATGATCTGGGGGTGGTTGGGTCCCGGTGGGCTCCCCGGTCTTCAAAACCGGTGGCGGGTCGCGTTGCGGGCCGCGGTGGGTTCGACTCCCATCCACTCCCGCCTTCGCCAGGTCTTTTGGCAATTCACTATATCGGTTCTTACCAGAAATGCCAAACGTGGTTACTTCTGGATAATATTATTAATTCTTGGTAGATATTTATTATGACTTTTACAGCCTCGCAAACAGCTTCCCAAATCGATGGAAATGATCCTTACTCCCCATTAGTGAATCGCGTATTTCATACCGATCAAATTGTCTGGGGGGACAATTCTGTTAATTATTTGGCAAAATTCATTGGAAGATTACGAGGAAAACCCGAAGAAGCCTACGATAAATTAGCAGCAAGCCTAAAACCTTTTAATGTCACTCCCCTTTTCAGAAAAGAAAAGGATATGCATGCCATAATTTTGATGAGTGGTGTCATCAATCCAAAGCGTTCCAATCCGGTTATTAACCTGGTCCTGTTTGTATTGACCCTTTTGAGTGTAATATTGATGGGCACATTATTCACGTACGACGGACCTTTTTCTGGGAGTCTGACTGATAACCTCTCATACATCATCCCAGCCTTATTACGTGGTCTAGCTTTTGCTGCCAGCCTTCTAGGAATACTTCTTGCTCATGAATTCGGTCATTATCTTGCAGCTCGTTACCATCACACAGCTGTATCCCTACCATACTTCATTCCCTTTCCATTCAGCCCCTTCGGAACTATGGGGGCATTCATCCAAATGAAAGAGCCCCCAAAGAATAAACGCATCCTATTAGATATCGGATTAGCAGGGCCGCTGGCAGGGTTGGTTGTAGCAATCCCAGTTCTGTTTTTAGGCCTTTACCTTTCTGAGTTGAGACCATTACCAGTAGATCAAGGGCTTTATCTGGAAGGAAATTCTATTCTCTATTTAGTGGCAAAATACATTGTGCATGGAGAATGGTTACCCCAACCTGTATCCTACGAAGGACTTCACCCCATAATTTTCTGGATTCGATACTTTTTTACTGGTTTACCCATCCCAGCTGGGGGTTTAGATGTCATCTTGCACCCGGTAGCATTTGCTGGATGGGCTGGTTTATTGGTTACAGCATTAAATCTCATCCCAGCAGGACAATTGGACGGTGGGCATTTGATTTTTGTATTGTTGGGAAAGCGTGCTCGGTTTGTCCTGCCATTTGTGCTTACTGGATTAATTGCCTTGGGTACAGTCTGGCCAGTATGGTGGGTATGGGCTTTTCTAATATTCATGATGGGACGCATCTATGCTGAACCACTAGACCAGATTACTCCTCTTGACCCCAACCGCAGGCTGATTGCAGTATTTGGATTAATCGTCTTCGTCCTAGTATTCATCCCCATCCCTATACGTTTGGTAGGTATTTAATATTCTCTTGGGATGTAATTATTTGAGTACAGTCGATCAAAATACTACATCAAACCGCTGAAGATTCACGTACGTCCTAATTTCAAGAATACTTTATGGTCTGGCTTCCACAAAGGTGTCGATGTGCGTTATTGCTTGCCCAAGACTATAAACAGTTATTTCGTAAGGAAGCCTCTTTCCCACCTGAAGTGGTTCTTCAAGCCTAATTACATTCCCAGGGAGATCTGGCTCTTCAGAATAGATCGCCTCCCATTTACGCAAACCCACCACAACCCCATTTTCATCATAGGCGACGACAGCTAGCCAGATTTCCGTGGCAGGATCTTGATCAGCTGACAATAAAAGATTTCCTGATACAGTTGCTTGCAAATTATCTGCTGAAATTACTATATCTTCCTGCTCGGTTATTATGTCTAGATACCGGTTATTATCTGTTAGCAAGGGCAGGACGCTGATTAAATCTCCTTGGAAGGTTATCTCGGTTGGTAAAGGTGGAGGAAAATACGACACAACGGGCATGGTCTGAAATTCTGGGATCACATTTAACGGTGTGGTTGCCTGGTTCTCGGCAACTAAGTTTCCTTCTGTATCCAGAAGCGATATGCGCGCAATTACATTCTCCACAGCTTCATTTCGATTATTCTCGACTGATAAGAAACACCACAACCCCCCATCATTTGTTCGATAACACACTGGATCGCTCGTTTCCATAGGGATAGGTGTTGGTGTAATAAGAGCTGCTTGAAAATCATCACTTTGGGGAATGATTAGTTCAGATCCAATCGGCAATATCCGCGGGTTAATCTCCGGATTGGCAGCCATTAAATCTGCTAAATCCACTCCATGGCGGACAGCAATTCCTATCATGGTATTTCCTTCAACAACTGTATATGTAAAAGGAGTAGCTGTAGGAAATGGACGTGGAGTCGGGGAGACAGAATTTTCTATGAAGGGTTGATCAGTCTGACTTGGAGTTGGGGTGAAATAAGGTGTAATAAACCGTTCTGTTGGGATAAACTGAGGCTCTTCTCCTTGTTGAATCCGGCAAGCAGAAAAAAATATAATAAAAAACAACATCATCAAAAATGTTTTGCTGATAACAATCAAATAATTAAATTGTCTCGTAAACGACATAGCATATAATTATACCCCGCCAAAAAACCTACAATTTGTTAACAAATCTCTATCACTCCACAGCTATAACGAACCTTGCAAAGCCTTGTTTTGCGCGCTATAATTTAGGTTTGTTGCATCTATTTACTAACAAATCTACTAAATTAATACTAATGTCCTCAGTTTCATCGAGGTGAATGATGCCAGTATATATTTATCAGTGCGAGAATTGCGGTGTCCGATTCGAACGTCACCAACATTTCAGCGAACCAGCCCTAAAACGCTGCCCGGAGTGTTATAAGAACACACTTCGTAAAGTTTATACGCCTGTTGGGGTTGTGTATCGTGGGTCTGGTTTTTATTCAACCGATCACCGAGCTACTACAAATGTTAATAGATCCAATGGAAACACCAAACCAGAGAAAGAAGACAAAAGCACAGAAACTAAACAAACTGTGAAAACTGCGGAAAAATCAAAGGAATAATTAACTCATTGAGTTGTGATTGATTCCTATCATAAATGTAATCTACCTGACAAAAATACACCTCCAAAACAGGAGGTGTATTTATATAATATAACTTGTTACAATTGAGCTCCTCGGCCAGGACTCGAACCTGGAACCTAGCGGTTAACAGCCGCCCGCTCTGCCGAATTGAGCTACCGAGGATAGCGAAAAGATTATAATCCTCAGGAATACAGGTGTCAAGTAAGGTTGACAGTAAGGCAGACTCTAGATTGAATTTGGGTGAAACTTGAGATTTGCATAAGATTAAGTGTCAATACAGTTAAACTCAGAAGGTAGTAAAGATATATTGATGGGATAAAAGAAGCGACGGGGATTTTATGGCATTGCAGGGAAACTTACGCGATTTTTCCATAACTCAATTGCTCAACCTGATCCATTTAGCTCAAAAGACCGGTTCTCTGACAATCGATCAGCCAGGCAATCTAATTTCCTTATACTTTCGAGAAGGTAAGTTTTCGTATGCTCAAAATGGGAGCGATCCCGTATCACTGGCTTTTATCCTGCACAAAGCTCATAAATTGTCTGTTCAGCAATTCAGGTTGATAAAAGAGCGGGCAAGTGGGATGAATGATAAAGAGCTCGGTTTGTTATTAATTAATGGAAACTACTTAAATCAACGAGAAATCTTAGCAAGTTTACAAAGCCATTATATATCAATACTTGAAGAACTATTCGATTGGTCAGAAGGTTTTTTTACTTTCAGAAACCAAATCCAACCTCCCAATGGAAAAATTTCTGTCCGCATCAACCTGGAGAATATAATCATTGAAGGAACGCGGCGGATGCGTGAATTAGAGCAGCTTCAAGATGAGATTCCCAGCCTCGAAATGGCACTTAAATTCACAGACCGACCAGATTCCAACATTCGTAATGTCAATCTCAGCGTAAATGAGTGGCGTGTGGTTTCTTATATCAATCCAAGAAATACCATGCGTCAGATTGCCACCACAACACACATGTCCGATCTAGAGATTCGTCGAATTGTCTATGGTCTCTTGCAAGCTGGGTTGGTAGAAATCACCCCCCCAGAAGGGATCAGTCCACCAGATAAACTGCACCAAGGGCTATCAAAATTAAGCGTCTCCCAAGATGAACAAAAAAATCTAATCAATCGCATAATCGAACGTATTCGTTCACTTTAGAGTTACCGAGGAAACTAACTTTATGTTCACACTTAAAATGGTAGTTACAGGACCATTCAATTCCGGAAAAACAGAATTTATTCGTTCAGTTAGTGAGATCGACGTTGTATCAACCGAGAAAAAAATCTCCTCGGGAAATGAAAGAATCAAGAACACAACAACTGTAGCAATGGATTTTGGACGAATAACTATAGACGAGGAGTTGGTGCTGTATCTATTTGGAACTCCAGGACAGAAACGATTTGATTTCATGTGGGAAATCCTCTCAGAAGGTATGCTAGGTTTTGTTGTCATGGTTGACAGCACCCGTCCAGAAACTTTCCGCGAATCACGCAGCATCCTGGAGACGTTTCGCGCGTATGCCCCTACGCCTTATGTCGTAACTGCGAATAAGCAAGACTGCCAGGATGCATGGGATGTGGAAGATATGCGCATTGCTTTGCGTTTAGATCCAAATGTAAAACTTCTTCCGTGTGTAGCTCGAGACAAAGAAAGTGTCAAAATTGTCTTATTGGAACTTCTATTCAGCATATTGGCTGAAATGGACTTCCAAGAATCTTAACGTCTATTCAGTAATTTCCTTTCTATTCAACCTTAATTCCAGTCTTCAATTTTTCTTGACAATCAAACCCAGATTGAATATACTATTTAAGAGTTGAGGAAATATTAACAATCAGGAATCAAATCTGCGCGGGGAGCCTGGTAATGCCAAGCTGAGAGGAAAGCCTGAAGCTTTCGACCCGCAGACCTGATCCGGATAATGCCGGCGGAGGAATGCAATCAAACCCACCCAATACTCCCTCCTCCGTTTGTGCAGGAGGGATTGCTTTTTTATGCGTGCAGTCATTTTTGTTAATGGAACCCTTGCCAAAAATCGGATGATATTAGATTCTATCCAACCAGATGACACAATTATTGCGGCTGATGGCGGGACGCAGCAGTGTATAGCATTAGGTTTAACCCCTGACATCATTGTCGGCGACCTTGATTCGCTCTCTCCTGGAGACAAGAAATCCTTAGAAGCAAAAGGCAAAGAATTCATTGTCCACCCAAGAATGAAAGACTATACTGACTTGGAATTAGCGATTAACCATGCAGTAAATTTAGGAGCAATAGACATCTTGTTAATTGGAATCATGGGCGGTCGTATTGATCAGACGATAGCAAATATATTTTTGCTCACGCGTTCGGAATGGAGCCAGGTGCACTTTTCCCTGGTCACTGATACGGAAATTGGACGCCTAGTCCGTTCTGGAGAAAATCTAACCATTCATGGAAAAACTGGAGACACTGTTTCATTAATCCCATTTTCCCCCACTGTTGAAGGTATCACCACAAATGGCTTAAAGTGGTCACTAGAAGAAGCTGAACTAGAATTGGGTACCACGTTAGGAATTTCAAATGAACTTTCCAATCACACAGCTAACATCCAAATACATAATGGAAACCTGTTGGTTGTTCACAGGAGACAGAGTACTCCAGATTCATCTCTCATAAAACCAAAAGGAGGTTTAAAATGAGAAAACCAATTTTTCTACTCTCCATCCTGACATCTTTGCTTGTCCTATTATGGGCATGCGCACCAGATACCCCTGTGGAGACACCGCAAGAACCTACCCCAGAGATTCAGACCCTCACTGTGATGACACACGACTCTTTTGACGTTACAGAAGAGATCGTCCGCTTATTTGAATCGGAGAATAATGCAGAAGTTACTTTCCTGAAAGCCGGGGATACAGGAACTGCATTGACCAGAGCAATACTCGCCAAAGATGCTCCTCTGGCTGACGTATTTTATGGAGTGGATAATACATTTCTGAGCCGGGCATTGGACGAAGACATTTTTGAACCATACATACCAGCCCTCCTGGCAGAAATACCTGATGAGTTCAAAATTGATCCCCAAAATCGGGTTTCACCCGTCGACTTTGGTGATGTATGCCCCAATTATGACAAAACCTATTTTGAGAGTATCGGTTTGGAACCTCCACAAACTCTCGAGGATTTGCTTGAACCCGAGTACCGCAGTATGCTGGTCGTCCAAAATCCAGCAACTTCCTCTCCAGGATTGGCTTTTCTTTTCGCAACAATTGGTCACTTCGGTGAGCAGGGCTTTATAGAATATTGGCAAGGATTAGTTGAGAATGATGTGTTGGTAGTAAGCAACTGGGAGACCGCCTACTACAGTGAATTCAGTCGTTGGGGAGGTACACGACCCATTGTAATATCTTATGGTTCAAGTCCACCATTTGAGGTTCTTTTTGCTGAAGAAGAGATTGATGAACCACCAACAGGTGTGATAACCAGTGAAGGTGCTTGTTTTCGTCAAATAGAATTTGTAGGCATCCTCAGAGGCACTCAAAACCGAGATTTGGCAGAGAAGTGGATCGATTTTATGCTTTCACCAACTTTTCAAGAAGATTTGCCACTCCGGATGTATGTATTTCCAGTCCATCCTAACGCTCAACTTGAAGATGTTTTCCTACGCTATTTAGCAATCCCTGAACAACCTATTTACCTTTCTATTGAGGAGATTGCTGCGAACCGAGAATCCTGGGTTCAAGCCTGGACAGAAACGGTGCTACGTTGAGCAATTCGCTGCCCACATCCCCTGCCTCTCAGTCGACTTACCCTAGAGAGAGGCGGGGGAGGTCAAATTCCCCACTTCACCGATTTTTTTCAAAAGAAAACATAAAGGTGTTGACCTTGTGGGCGGCACCCCTGGCTTTTCTAATCGTCTTCTACTTCTATCCTCTTGGCAGCATTCTCAATCTCAGTTTCACGCGTGGAGAGACCGGATTTGCTGGACCCATAATTACTGCAATCACCTCACCATCCATCCAAGGAGTTATCTGGTTTACACTTTGGCAGGCAACCCTTTCAACTCTGCTCACACTAATAATAGGATTGCCTGGAGCTTACCTGCTGGCTCGTTATGAATTTCGCGGGAAATCACTCTTCCAGGCTTTGAGCGGGATCCCCTTTGTCCTTCCTACTCTGGTTGTCGCGGCAGCATTCAACGCTCTACTAGGACCACGGGGATGGGCAAATATCCTCTTGATGGACATTTTCGATCTGAGTGCTCCACCAATAAGAATCGTCAATACAATAACCGCTATTCTAGTCGCTCATGTCTTTTATAATACAACGATCGTTCTTCGGATGGTTGGAGATTTCTGGTCACATTTGAACCCTCAACTTGCTCAAGCAGCCCGGTCGTTGGGAGCGAGTCCCTGGCAAACATTGCGCAAAATAACCTTGCCCCTGCTGTTGCCAGCCATTACCACAGCTTCACTTTTGATCTTCATCTTCAATTTCACCTCATTTGGGGTGATCTTGATATTGGGTGGTCCCCGCTATGCGACTATGGAGGTTGAGATTTACTACCAGACAATCAGCCTGTTCAACCTGCCGTTAGCAGCTGCCCTTTCAGTTATCCAATTAATTTTTACTCTAATTTTGACTATATTCTATACGCGCCTTTCAGCACGCATCTCGCGCCCTCTTCCTTTGAGAGCCAGGAAAGTTACCCAACAACGATTCTTAACCTGGCGAAGCCGCATCCTTGCTGCAGTCATAATCCCAACCTTGCTAATACTATTAACAGCACCTCTCTTTGCACTATCAACACGTTCAGTCACCCGTTTAGACCCAGCCCGAGCTGAACGGGTTCTAGAAGATCGCGGCTTAACATTAGACTTCTATCGGGCGCTATCAGAAAGCCGGCGGGGTGCTCTTTTCTACGTTCCCCCGATTATGGCAATTCGTAACTCACTCGGCTACGCTTCCGCCACAGTTTTCCTAGCGTTAATTTTAGGATTACCCGCCTCTTGGGCATTAACCCGGAACAGTGAGTCTCTTTTGAATCGGATACTCGATCCAATCCTAATGTTGCCGTTGGGAACTTCAGCTGTCACCCTCGGACTAGGTTTTATCATCGCACTTAATAGCCCTCCGTTGGACTTACGCGCTTCCCCTCTGCTCATTCCAATAGCACATACGTTAGTCGCGTTTCCCTTCGTGGTTCGCAGTTTAACCCCGGCACTTCGCAGTATCCAACCCCGTTTGCGGCAAGCAGCCTTTGTCTTAGGTGCCTCACCTTTCGATGTCATGCGAACCATTGATCTTCCACTCATTGGTCGCGCCGTGTTAGTCGCCGCAACCTTTGCTTTTATGATCTCTATGGGGGAGTTTGGAGCCACAGCCATAGTCTCCCGTCCGGAATATCCCACTATACCAGTTGTCATCTATCGCTTTATGACTCAACCTGGGGGTTTAAATTACGGACAGGCGCTTGCAATGAGCACCATCTTGATGGCAGTCACAGCTACGGGTATGATAGCCATTGAGCGCTTCCGGATTGCGAAGATTGGCGAATTTTAAAATCATCAGGAGCGATGAACTTGGCTTACCAATCTGGTTTGAGATTAATCGATATTGATAAATCTTTTGGAAACACCCATGCAGTAAACAGTGTATCTTTTGATGTTTCGGAGGGTGAAATTGTGGCTTTGCTCGGACCAAGTGGATCCGGCAAATCTACAGTTTTGATGATCATTTCTGGATTGGAAAAGCCCGATCGCGGAGATATTCTTTGGAATGGAACATCAATACTAAAGACTCCACCACACCAGCGGGCATTTGGTATGATGTTCCAAGATTTTGTGTTATTCCCTCACATGGATGTCTATGAAAATATATCGTTTGGTCTAAAAATGGGTGGACAAAAAAGGGAAAAGGTAAATGAGCAAGTTGAAGAAATGCTCGAATTAGTGGGACTGCCGGGTTTTGGTGCCCGCAATGTCCACACGCTTTCTGGTGGAGAGCAGCAGCGAGTAGCATTGGCACGCGCACTTGCCCCGGCGCCTAAGCTTCTCATGCTGGATGAACCGCTAGGATCGGTCGACCGCTCATTACGTGAGAGATTGATGATTGAATTACGCCGAATTCTCCATCAAATGGGACAAACTGCCCTTTATGTTACCCACGATCAGGAAGAAGCTTTCACCATTGCCGACCGTATTGTTGTTATGCGGGAAGGAAAAGTTGAACAAATTGGAACTCCTCAGGACATTTATAATCATCCATCATCACTCTTTATGGCGCAATTCTTAGGTTTCAAGAATCTTTTACCAGCTGAAGTCGTGGATGTGAACAAGCAGAGGATAATGCGTACACCTGTTGGAGACTTTCCTGCAGATGGTATAAATTTGGGTAAAGTTACTGTACTGCTTCGACCCGATTCAGTCAACATGAAAGAACACGGAGACAGTAAAATTGCAGGAGAAGTTGTGGAAACAACCTTTCGAGGAAACACCTCACGCGTTACGGTATCAGTAAATGGCAAAATATTAAATTTTGACTTTCCTTCACAGTATACTTTACCAAAAGAAGGGGATCAAGTTATCCTCAGCTTCGAAATGAGCGAAGCAGTACACATCTTTACTGATCACGAAAGCTAGCATCTCGATCATGACAAAACTAACGGTGAGGAAACTTAATTACTTAGGTCGTGAAACCTGGAGATATAGTGGAGAATTGGTGGAACGTGGGGAAAACTACATGATCCTCAAAGCTTATTACGACCGACTGGATGAATATGTTGATGACTTGCTCCTAAGGAAAGGGGATCTGTTTATCGAAACCTACTACACGGATCGCTGGTACAACATATTTGAGATATATGATGTCTCTGATGGAAATCTAAAAGGTTGGTATTGCAATATTGGCTTGCCAGCTAAGTTTGAAAACAACGAGATCTCTTACCGAGACTTAGCCTTAGATCTGCTGATTTACCCTGATGGACGCCAAGCTATCTTGGATATGGAAGAATTCAAAGCTTTACCTCTTCCCAAATCCGTGCAAA
>JACUUU010000057.1 GCA_014859065.1 Anaerolineales bacterium | reverse complement strand
TTTACCTACCCCAACCACGGATGTTGTTCATCCTCACGGATGAATAGTATCCGCACTCCCATAAAGGGAAGGGTAATCTTTACCACTAAGAACACAAGGATCACGAAGTAGAGCGTTCAACGTTTTAGAAGTTCAAACGTTATTCCGTTCTAATGCATTCCGCAAACCATTGAACCACTGAATCGCTGAATAGGTCGCTGAAACCACTGAATGACCAGTGTAATCATGGTTTTATCAGTGGCTCAGGTGCGGTTCGGTTGCCCCTGGAGGGGAGGGTGAAGCCGGTTGAGAAGGTTGTATTGGTGACGGACAGGGGGGATGGCGCGAAATTTTTAATTATTTCGCTTAAGGTGGTGTCTATTTAAAAAGCGGTAAGAGTGGTGAGAGTGGTGAGGAAATTACGTTTATCCTTGGAAAGATCAAGCGTTGCCTTCTTAGGGTGAAAGAAGGTATTTTTCCCGCAACTCGTAATGAGTGGCGGGTATGGAAACCTGCTTGACGAGTGAAGCGTTCAATACAACAGGGGTTTGAACCACTGAATCGCTGAGTTAAAAACTGAATGCACTGAAGCGTCTGCGGATTCATGGTTATCAGTGACTCAGCGGTTCAATGTTTGTGTTTGAACGTTTAAACGTTAAACGCTTAATATCTTTTATAAAAATTGGTAGAGATCGCTTCACTGCGTTCGCGATGACATGTGGGAAGGGGGGTGGATTTGTAGTGGCTTATTATATTTAACTAATAAATTCTCATTGCTCCCCTGGTGTTTCTGTTCTTTCATGCAGCGCTTGGGTTTCTAATTGGCTTCGCTCGGAGTAACGAACTTCATATGCCTGCCCGGCTTCCGCTCGCCCACGCGGTGTGCTAACCGCGCTGGCCAGCGCCACGTTGATGAACTGGTTCAGGCTTACTCCTTCCCGTTCCGCTTCAATTACCAGCTGGCGGTGCAGTGATTTCGGAACCCGCACCACGAACTTGCCGCTGTAATCCTCTTCCAGCCGCGGCTCTGGAATTTCCTGCCCGTCTTCCAGCGCCACCTCAATCCAGCCGCGCATGGCATCTTGCACCATCTCGCCTAGTTCTGCAAAATCATCACCTTGGGTGATGCAACCCTGTAGTTCGACCACGCGCGCCACCCAGCCTGGCTCATCCGGGTCGCTTTCTCTCACAACCTCGATTGTGTACGGCAGGTTCAGGAAATATTTGATCGTTTTCTGGTTCATGTCTCTACTCTTCATCCAGGATACCCATATATTCCAAGGTTTTCAGTAGTAACTTCACGTAACTGGGTTTAACAAAGGGTTTTTTGTATGGCACAGTTAGCGGTCTATATCCAGATTTCCTGAAGGTCGCATGACTGCCACTTGCGTGCCGTTTCTCAAAACCCAGGCGCAGCAGGATGTTCTCAATCTCCTCAAATTTGACATTTTTGGGATTCTGGCGCAGCCGCTGAATTGCCTTTTCAAAGCGGCTCGTCACCACACCCAAAGTTATAATATAGTATCATATATAGTATCATTGTGCAATGGTTTCTCAGAGATCGATCCCCAATAACATTTTATCGAGCGTTTCTACCTGGACAACTTGCCGTTCTTTGCCAGATAATCCATTTGCGGAGCATCTTAGGCAGTAGCCGGGCAACAACCTATTCGCCCAGGTGTCCCTCTTAGTCGAGAACTTATGTTCTGTAAGGTGAGGGGCTAAGATGATGTATAGATGCCCTAATTACAGGCTAATTTTATGATTGATGATATTGGAACGTAATAACGTTGCAACATTTAAACGTTATCTCTCCTTTTCAAGGGGGGGCGGCGAAACAGAGATAAGCGAGGGTGATTCGAACCTGCTTCAGCAGGTTTGGTTTGGATAGACGCTGAATTTATTCGGTGGCGGTGACGCGCCATTCTACAAGAGCAGTGAGAGAGATCGCTTCGTAAAGAACGTGCGCGTTGATATGTGTGCATGTGTTAGAACGTTGCACCGTTTGAACGTTAAACAACTAGGATGTTTTAGTTCCTGCAAGGATGCGATGAGGCGTGAGGTTCTAGAGGCTCTTCGTCACAAAGAACGTTCCTCAGAGAGACATGTATAAAATTGGTAATTTCGGAATTAGGATTGCGTTAAGAATTGATATCAGTTTATCTCTCGGACGCTCTCTGTCCGCCTAATCCGTGTCGGCCTATGGGGATGTCTCTCAATTAAATATTAATCTCTGCGAACTCTGAGCGATCCGCAGTTAATTCTATTGCACAATGCCATTGTATTTTCCCATCCACATAAGAAAATGGGAAAGGCTAGGTGTTTTCCTGCGTGTCAATATAGATAACTACGCCTGGCCCCTACCTGGTGGTTTGTTTGCAATGGAATGTAAGTAATGGCAAGCTAACCATTTACGGGGAGTATGGAAACCCGTCCTACGAGGAAGATTTCAATACGCCAGGGGGTTGGCATGGATTTATTTCGCTTCAGGGGGTATCTATTTACAAAGCGGTGAGAGCGGTGAAACTGGTGAGAGTGTAAGACTGGTGACCACCTGTTCGACACCTTCCAAAGCCGGGGAACTGGAAATACCTTCCCGGAAGGACCCCTAAAGATGATCTCTGCCGCGGTGAATAGGGGGTCTTCCAGGAAGGTCAGTATTTAAGAGCAGCTTTGATAAAGTAACAGTAAGTAAATGTCTCTACAGTGGTTGTAAAGTCGATGGTTCTAGCCTCAGATGGCTGCTGCCAGCTCAACTTTCGGCAAATGTTCCATAGAGGCTTGAACGGCAGCGCGCGGGTAGGCATAGTCCTGCAGCTGTCCGCTGTGATAAGCCTGGTAGGCTGCCAGATCGAAGTTTCCGTGCCCTGAAAGGTTGAAAAGGATGACGCGCTTCTCTCCTCTCTCTTTGGCTTGTAAAGCCTGGTTGATGGCGGAGAGGATGGCATGAGCTGATTCAGGCGCGGGTATAATGCCCTCCGTGCGACTAAAGAGAACGGCAGCCTCAAAGGTTGCCAGTTGTGGTACAGCTTCTGCCTGGAGGTATCCAGCTTCAAATAGCGCGCTCAAGCTGGGTGCCATGCCATGGTAGCGCAGACCACCGGCGTGGATAGGAGCTGGAACGAAGTCGTGACCGAGGGTATGCATTTTTACGATCGGTGCCATTTGGGCAGAATCGCCGTAATCGAAGGTGTAGACACCGCAGGTCAGCGAGGGGGTAGAGGTGGGTTCAACTGCCAGCAGGCGCGTCCTGTGTCCATTCAACAGATTCTCTCTCAAGAAGGGGTAGGAAATGCCGGCAAAGTTCGATCCACCGCCCACACAGCCGATGACGACATCGGGGTATTCGCCAGCCAGGTCCATCTGTTTGAGAGACTCTTCGCCAATGACAGTCTGGTGCAGAAGTACATGATTGAGCACCGAGCCAAGGCTGTATTTCTTGGTGCCGTTGGAGGTGGCAGCGGCCTCGACAGCTTCTGAGATGGCGATACCGAGCGAGCCAGGGCTGTCTGGATGGTGAGACAAAACTGAGCGCCCAAATTGGGTATGACCGGTAGGGCTGGCGTAGACCTGAGCGCCGTAGTTCTCCATCATGATGCGCCGGTAAGGCTTATTGTCGTAGGAAACTCTTACCATGTAAACTTCCAGGTCAAGATCGAAGAAGCCGCAAGCCAGGGCTAACGCAGATCCCCACTGTCCGGCGCCAGTCTCGGTCGTAAGGGCTTTGGTGCCGGCGAGCTTGTTGTAATAAGCCTGGGCAATGGCGGTGTTGGGTTTGTGGCTGCCGGCTGGGGAAACGCTTTCGTTTTTATAATAAATATGGGCCGGAGTGTCTAAAGCTTGCTCAAGGCGACGGGCGCGAACTAGAGGGGTTGGGCGGTAGAGCTTATAGATCTCGCGCACTTCATCTGGTATCTCGATGTAACGCTCGCTGGAGACTTCCTGTTGGATTAAGTCCATAGGGAAGAGGACATTGAGGAAATCGGGCGTGACGGGCTCTTTTGTGGCGGGATGCAACACCGGCGCTGGTGGAACTGGGCTATCGGCGTTAATGTTGTACCAATACTTTGGAAGATCGTTTTCATTTAATAAGAAGCGGGTTTGTGCATTCATGGTAGTTCTCCTTTTGCAGTTTGAGTATTAGAATAAATTACAAGCATTGTTGGCTGATTGAAATTCAGGCATGCTGAGCACAAGAGTGGGCAGGATGTCCACACTCTGGTCAAGGGATGAACAAAAGAGGCAGGTTGATAGCCTGGTTAGCAGCCGAGGTAGCGTGTCTCGAAAGGGACAGTCCCATTTTCGCTTTGACCTCTTCCAGGGTTGAACGTGCCATGGGACGAGCTTGTTCTGTGCCGGCTTGTAGATATGCCAGAAGCCGGTCAGGTTGGGTGATCAGCTCGGTGCGCCGATTTCTAAGAGGAGCTAAGGCTTTGTTGAGCACCTCTGCCAACTGGTGTTTGACTTCCACATCGCCGATCTCGCCGGCGCGATAGCGTGCCTTCAATTCCTCCACCTGCTCTTTATCCGCATTGAATGCATCGTGATAGGCAAAGACCGGATTGTCCTCCACATGACCGGGGTCGGTGGAACGCAGGCGGGTGGGGTCGGTGTACATGCTCATCACCTTGCGGGTGGTCTCTTCAGGTGTATCTTTGAGGTAGATGGCGTTGCCGTAGGAGGTGTGCATGACACGGTTGTCGATACCGGGCAAGCGCGGCGTATCTGAAAGCAAGGCTTGCGGCTCAGAGAAGGTGGGGTTGTAGGTCTGGTTGAAGCGCCTGGCGACCTCCCTGGTGATTTCCAGATGAGGCAGCTGGTCTTCACCTACCGGCACGGTATCGGCGTGATAGAGCAAGATGTCGGCGGCCTGCAAGATGGGGTAAGTGAGCAGCCCTAGAGAGGGCAGCAAGCCAAGTTGCTGCACCTGTTCTTTGTAAGTCGGCACTCTCTGCAGGCGCGATACCGTGACCAGCATGCTGAATAAAAGGGATAGTTCGGCATGCTCGGGGATGGCAGACTGGCGGATGAGCAATGAGCGCGAGGGGTCGATGCCGGCAGCCAACCAATCGGCGAGCATCTCAAGAATATTGTCCTGGATGAGCTGCGGGTGCTGGTAATCCGTGGTGAGCGTGTGCAGATCGGCGACCAAGAAGAAGCACTGGTAGCTATCCTGTAAGCTGGCCCAGGTTTGTAGGGTTCCGACCAGATGACCGATGTGGCGCGGCCCGGTGGGGCGGTGCCCGGTCAGGATTCGCCCAATCTTTTCTTTGTGGTTAATATTTCCAGTCATATATATACCTCCTGCAAAACAAAAAACGTTCGTCCCACAAAGGGACGAACGTATAGTCCGCGGTGCCACCCTGGTTAGGCTAGCCGTTTAACCAAAAAACCCGCCGGTGATGCGACGGGGGATGTAAAGCCAGCCTCACTCGATATCTGTCGATCAGTCAACTGGTACTTGGGAGGTATGCCCAAAACCAAATTGGCTGAGTAACCGATTGCCATGGTAACGGGGGCAAGCCCGGCTCAGGCTATAAGGCAGAAGAAATCTACCGTTCGCCCTGCGACTCTGAGGTCCATTCAGCTCCGGCGTGCGCATGGGATTCTCACCATTAGCTGCTAATATAACAGCCAACCACTCTCTGTGCCGCCGTTTCGGGGCGTACTCGTCCTCTTCAGCGTCTTTCGATCAGATCAGATGTTAGGCAGGGTTATACTCTGAATCCGAGGAAACGTCAAGGGGGAAATTTCTACTTTGGCTTGACAGGGGACATTTCTACTTTGGCTTGACAGGGGGACATTTCTACTTTGCACTGACAGGGGGACATTTCTATTTGGCAAGACAGAGGGAAGTGTTTACAAGTTGGAATGAATATAGATTAGAAATTGTATTTTGGAAAAACAGAAAAAAAACTTTGTTTCGTCATTCTGAAGTTAGAGTCAGGATGAAATCATTCAAACGCTCCAAACCCGTATAGAACGCCTGTAAATTGAGTGCTGCTGCATCAACATAATAATCGGTCGAAGAAGTCCTGGCTTGTGTCCAAATATTCATGGTTCGCTCAACCAGGCGATTAAGCTCTGGCAATTCCCTGCGAACGCGACCAACGACTGCCAGTAAAGCTTCTTTCACACCTGTTTTCCCTCGCGAAGGATAACATCTAATAACCCGGGTTTACAATTCTCTACTTGAATTAAATCAATTTTGAATTCCGGTGAGATATCCTGGAGCCTGGCAACAACCAGAAAATAATCCTCATCGCTCAAGCCCCATGCAGCTAAATCGATGTCGGAGGTTGGAGAGAACCAGTAGCCATGTACCAGTGATCCAAACACCATTACCCTGGTAGCGCAGTAGGTATCCTTAAGGATACTAGCAGCCTTGCGAATTACCTCCCAGGCGCGTTCATAGCGTAAGGCAAGCTTTTTTTTGTCATCTTCTTCCCTTTTCTTGATTGCCTCCCGGTTATTGGTAAATGAATCGTAGGACAAGTCGAATCTCACTTTAAGATTTCTGAAAATATGTTAAACCTATTTGTTCGGTTCATGAATAAATTATACTGCTTATAAAATAATTCTACCGATGTAACTCTTTACAACACTGCTCTTTCCGAAAAAATAAGTAATTTGCTTTGGAATTTTATAACGTTTTAATGGTTCTAGAATTGTTCTCTTCCTGCTCACTTGGTGTAATTTCACTGCATTCTGTGCTGCAATTTCGAGGCCTGCTCGTCCTGTTCACAGTCTTTCGATCGGATCAGATGTTAGGCAGGTTGTTAATTGAGAAGTGAACATTTCTACCAGCAGTAATCAGGCCAGCAACCTGATCGTGTGGTCGATCACCTGGTCACTGGATGGCAGCTATCTTATTGCCGAAAGTGGGGATGGAAATGTCCAGGTATGGGAGGTGAGCAGAGCGGAGAAGATCATCGATGTGAAGGCACATGAACAGCATATTACCTACCTGGCTTGGGCACCGCTGGACGAGCGAATGGTCAGTTCCGGTGTTGATGGCCGGACGCGAATCCGGAATGTGGCGCGGGACAACAAGGTGCTCAGCCAGCCAGAAAACCAATTTATTGGCGCAGATTGGTCTCCGGATTGCAAACACATTGCAGTAGATTTCGATCCTCCAAGGGATTAAGCATACGGGGGGGTAGTTTCAGTCTGGAACATTGACACTGGCAAGCAAGTTTTTGAGACCAGTGCAGATAAGGACAGAAATTGGGGTTGGTTCATTATTAATTTTTCACCCGACGGGAAGTACCTTGTTGCGAGGGTCACGAGCGGCATATGGCCGGACACGACGGATGCCAATAAGCTATACATGTTCGACAGCCAGAGTGGAGAGGTCGTGCGCATCTTTGAAACAGGTAGGGATACACTATTATTATTAACTGGTTTATCCCCAGATGGTAGGCTGGTAGCCGCAGGTGATTATGAAGGGACGTTCTATTTTTGGAATATGAGCACTGGAGAACTTGTTCAAATGATGAATTGTTTATCCTGGGGGCATCTCGTGCAGTGATATCCAGACGGTCAGCATGTGGTTGTCGCAATTGGAAATATGGTTGGTCCCGAGCACTCTGGCGTGTGGCGCGTGTGGCAGACCACCCAGGAGCTGGTCGACTACGCCAAAGAGTGCTGCGTGTACCGCGAGCTGACCGAGGCCGAGCGGGCGCAGTTTGGGTTGAAGTAGGGAGTGGGCTTGATCACCCTTATGTTGATGGATAGAACTTTCCCAACTTTAAAAAGGGCTAAGCATGCATGACATTATAGCTATCAAATAACTACTCACTGAGTTTTGATATCATATCGGGAAGATCTTCATAATCGTAGGGTGGTCTTTGGCGGATTCCTAAAACCCAGACCCACTTATCGTCCTCATTATAAGCGTAAATTATCCGCCAGTGTTCCAAACGAATTCGACGAATCTCCACACCAGGTGGCATATCCAAGCCTGTTGTGTTCAGATATTGGCTTTGACTCGCCTTGGGTTGTTGCTCCAGCTCAGCAAATAATCGCTTAACTCGCTGGCGAATATGCCCTGGTAGCCTTTCGCGCAATAGATGCACCTCGGGCTCCAACCAAAGCGTATATCTGGCCTTCCGGGAATGTCGCTTTACCATTCTTGACTCACATCATCCCAAAGTACAGAACCGGATGCATGTGGTCCTTTTCGAATACGAGCCAATTTATCTTTGATCAACGCCTGGTCTTCCAGATCCTCTAGATAAGCCAGGAGGGCATCCCAGGCTTTTACATCCACCTGAACAGCAGCCTTTTTCCCCTTGCTATCAATGACGTATCGAACATTTTCCAACAAATTTGGGTCGAACATACCCGTACCCTCCACTTTCTAATAAAATTATAGCACGACGGAGGACATCTTGCTGCTGTTGGTTTGGAGATACTGGTAAGCGTGTGGCGCGTGTGGCAGACCACCCAGGAGCTGGTTGATTATGCCAAAGAGTGCTGCGTGTTCCGCGAGCTGACCGAGGCCGAGCGGGTGCAGTTCGGGTTGAAGTAGGGAATTTAAAGTTGAATATTATCCATAGCAAGCTGGGAGTGCGCCAAAACGCTGGAATCCTTATAAGTCATTTATATGCTACAATCAGCGTGGAACAACCCGGGAAGTGAACCATAGTGGTAATTTTAAGGTTCCTTTTACTGTTATCAGCGATACATTTTCAGCACAACTGGCAAAGGACAAATGCCATGAATGGTCTAAATAGACTGATTATTTCAGATCCAAACGTGATGATGGGAAAACCTGTGATTGCAGGCACTCGTATTACGGTTGAACTCATCTTGGAAAAACTGGCTGCGGGTGAAACGTACGAACAACTCCTGGCTGCTCATCCCCGTTTGAGCCGTGATGGTATCCAAGCAGCCCTTGCTTTTGCAGCCGAGGCGCTCCGCGCGGATGTCTTATATCCTATTTCTGAAACAACAAGATGAAATTTCTGGTCGACGAAAGTATCGACCGGCAGGTCGTTGATCAGCTTCGGATAGATGGACATGAAGTTTGGTATGTCACTGAGTCGGATCAGATGTTAGGCAGGTTGTTAATTGAGATTTGAATAAACGTCAAGGAGACAATTCTACTTTACCTTGACAGGGGCATTTTAGTTCAGCTAACAAGATACCAAAAAGCCTGTTGACTGTGGTAAGCGTTGGTGATAATATGCACATATAACAGAGAGGCCTGCCTAAATATCTTGCACTCTTAACATGACCTCTTGGATGGGCTCCGTATCAGGCTCGAGCCGGTTTCTATTACCCGACCGGGTAAGGCGTGGTGCAATCCACGTCAGGAGGGTGAGTCATGTGTGCGCAGCCAGTTATCTCGTCCACCTTCGTTGATCTGCCCGAAGGCACGGTAACCTTTCTATTCTCCGATATCGAAGGCTCAACAAAATTACTTTACCAACTGGGCGACCAGTTCACGGCGGTACTGGCCGAGCATCACCGTATCCTGCGTGAGGCGGTGGCTGAGAGCGGAGGTCAGGTCGTGCGCACGGAGGGTGATGCCTTCTTTGTGGCTTTTCCACGCGCCCGGAAAGCGGTGGTGGCTGCGGTGGAGGCCCAGTATGGCCTGGCGCAACACCCCTGGCCTGAGGGGGTGACTATGCGGGTGCGGATGGGCCTGCATACGGGCGAGCCTGAGGTGGCCCTTGACGACTATGTTGGCATCGCTGTGCACCGGGCGGCGCGCATTGCGCAGGTAGGGCACGGGGGACAGGTGTTGCTGTCGGAGACGACGGCGGCGCTGGTGCGGGATGATCTACCGGAGGGGGTGGAGCTGGTGGATCTGGGGAGGCACCTGCTGAAGGACATCCACCGGCCTGAACAGATCTGCCAGTTGCAGATGGAGGGCTTGCTGGCGGAGTTTCCGCCGTTGAAGACGGAGGAGGTCTTGCCGGCTGAGGGGGCGCGGCAGGCGCGGGAGGTGGGAGTATGTCCCCAACTGTAGAAGAACAAATTGAGGGGATAAAACGAACTATCGCTGATATGGAAGCCCAGCGCCAGTCCTTGGGTGATGAGGTCGTCGACGCTGGTCTGGTTCCGTTCCAGCGCAAGCTGAACGAGCTGGTCGCCATGCTGCAATCCCGGAAAGCACAAACACACACAGAACCCACACAGCAGCGTAAGCTGGTTACCTTGTTGTTCATGGACATAGCTGGCTCAACTTCTATCGTCCAACACATGGACCCCGAGGATGTGAGCGAGGTTTTTGATGTCACCCTCAGGAAGCTGGCGCAACCAATCAAGGAGCATGATGGTCGTGTGACACGCTTCATGGGAGACGGCTTTCTAGCTGTGTTTGGCGCACCGAAAGCGCGTGAGGACGACCCGGAGCAGGCAGTGCGGGCTGGGCTGAAGATCATCGCGCTGGCGAGTGAGATTGCTGAGGAGCTGGAGAAAGAGTGGGATATTAAGTACTTTCAGGTGCGTGTGGGGGTAAACACCGGGCTGGTTATGTTGGGCGGGGAGACCGAGGCTGAGGACACCTTGATGGGCGCAGCTGTGAACCTGGCAGCCAGGTTGGAGGGAGCTGCTCCCGCGGGAGGTTTGCTGGTCTCGCATGATACCTACCGGCATATACGCGGTGTGTTTGACGTAGAGCTCTGGGAACCGCTGAAAGTGAAAGGCTTCGACGAACCAGTACATGTCTACCGCATCCTGGGTACCAAGCCGCGCGCTTTCCGCTCCTACACACGCGGCGTGGAGGGGGTGGAGACACACATGGTAGGAAGGCAGACCGAGCTGAAGTATTTGCAGGATGCTCTGCTGAGTGCCGTTGAGGAGAAATTCGGGCAAATAGTGACGATCACGGGTGAAGGTGGCGTGGGCAAATCGCGCCTGCTGTATGAATTCCAGAACTGGATTGAACTGCTGCCCCCGCCGCCGGTACGCTTCTATGAGGGGCGTGCACACCAGGAAGCCCAGGGGATACCCTATGGTCTGCTGCGTGACCTGTTTGAATTCCGCTTCTAGATCCAGGAGTATGACAGTGCTGAGGCAGCCCGGGAAAAGATCCAGGCAGGTTTGATTGAAGTATTTAGACCAAGTGACGAGGGTCTGATGAGGGTACATATTCTGGGACAGCTTCTGGGCTTCGACTTCACCACCAGCCCACACCTGAAGGGGGTGTTGGGAGATCCCGAGCAATTGCGTAACCGCGGCCTTATGTAATTAGGAGAATACTTCCGAGGGCTTTGCTCTCAGGGTCCAGTAGTGATCTTCCTGGAGGATATCCACTGGGCGGATGACAGCTCGCTGGATGTGCTTAACTGGCTGGGGGAGCGGCTGCATCGTCATCAGCTGCTGACCGTATGTGCAGCGCGGCATTCCCTATTCGAACGCCGTCCCTTCTGGGGTGAAGGACTGGATTACCACCACTGCATGGAGCTGGAACCGCTCTCCAGGCGAGAGAGCTACCATCTAGTGAGGGAAATCCTCAAGCTAGCCAACCAGATACCACCTGAGTTGTTTGAGCTGGTGATGGAGGGCGCCGAGGGCAATCCCTTCTATGTTGAAGAGCTGGTCAAAATGCTGGTCGAGGATGGCGTGATTGTAAAAGGAGAAGAGAGCTGGCAGATCCATCCGGAGTATTTGTCACAGATCGAAGTGCCGCCAACACTGGCTGGTGTGCTGATGGCGCGGCTGGACAGCCTGCCTGTTGAGGAGCGTATTGTCTTACAGCAAGCTTCCGTCGTCGGACGCCTGTTCTGGGATCGCATAGTGGCACACATCCAGGCAGCCGAAGGTGGCAAACCACAGGTAGTCCCCGATGCTCTGACATCTCTGCGCGGAAGGGAGATGGTTTACCGCCGTGAGGCGTCGGCGTTCATGGATGCCAATGAGTACATCTTCAAGCACGACATCTTGCGGGATGTAACCTACGAGAGTGTACTCAAGCGACTTCGAAGGGTATATCATGGGATTGTTGCAGACTGGTTGGTCTCCCAGGTTGCAGAGCGTAGTGGGGAATACAGCGGAATGATCGCTGGGCATCTCCTGCTGGCGGGCAGGAAGAAACAGGCATGTCAATATTTTCTTCATGCAGGGCAAGCTGCATTGGCTTCTTACGCCAATCATGAAGCAGAAGGATACTTTCGTCAGGCGCTGGAGCTATCCCCAGAAATCGATCAAAAGGCAGCCTGCCTCGCTGGTTTAGGAGAAGCGCTTAGACGGCAGGGACAACGAGAAGAGTCCATTCAGATATTGCGGCAGGGGATCTATCTTTATTTGAAATTGGAGGATCACGATGCCGCGGCTCACCTTTACACTTGTTTGTCTCGTGCCCTCTGGGTGGATGATTATGAAAAATCCTGGGATGCCTGTCAGGAAGGGCTGGCAAAGCTTGAAGGAGCACAAGAGAGTCCATAACTGGCGCGTTTGTTTGCGGAAGCTGGTAGAGCAGCACATTTTCAAGTAAAACCGACTAAAGAAGTTGTCTCCTTATCCCAGCAGGGGATCGATATAGCTGAACGTTGTGGAGAGCTGGAAGCTAAGGCGGAAGCGAGCATCAATATTGCATTACGCTCTGATTTTGATAAGAGTATTTCGCTCCTGCAAGAGGTGGCAGCGTTCTGCATAGCCAATAATTTATTGCGCTCGGCAGCTCGTGCGTTTACCAACCTTGGATGGCTTTACACTAATTATTTCCATAGCCTTGAAGTTGCCAATCAAAATCATATGCAAGCTGTGGATATATCAATTCTTGTCGGCGATAATGGAATGCTACTAACGTCTTTGGGTAATTTAGCTGAGAATTTAATTGGCCAAGGGCATTTGAGAAATGTAGAAGATAAGCTTACAGATATTTTACATAATTCTACTGTTCCGCGATCACAGGTTGAAGAATTTCTAGGTGAGTTGCATTCAGATCTTCAATTGGCCAAAGGAGAATGGATTCAACCTTCAGAATTTATTAAATCCCGTCTGGTAAAATTGAGGGAGGGAAGAAGTATTCAGGTAATCGTCAACAACAATATCGCTTTAACAACGGCATATCTTGAGCTCAACCGCTTCACTGATGTGACTGACCTTTCAGAGGCGGAAGCTGCCATTAAGGAGAATATTAAATTCGGTTGGCAAGTAATACAATCCCGCTTTTTAATGGTGACCCTCCTATCTCGTCAGGAACGCATCATAGAAGCCCATGAATGGCTGACTGATGTAGTTAATGACCTTGGTCAACCAATAAGCAGATGTAATGAGGTATTTAGGTTTAAAGCTGAAGCCGAACTTGCCCGAGTGAAAAGATGCTGGGAGGAGGCATTATCTAAAAACCAAGCTCTGATCGATATTTACCAGCTAGGAGGCTACCGTTGGCAGTGGGCGCGCCAGCTGATCGACCTGGGGGACGCACTGATTGGTCGGAATATTCCCGGCGATTTCGAAAAGGCGAATGAAACCTATAAGCAATCGCTGGAGATGTTCACGGAGATGGAGGCATCGGGGTATATCCAGGTGCTTGAGGAGCGGCTCGGAGAGATGAAGTAGGAGGGATAGGTTATAGTTGAATGATCGGCAAAGCATGGCAGTTGTCTGCAAATTCACATGTATCCATACAAACCATTTATATGCTACAATCATCTTGGAATAACCCAGGATGTGAATCATGAGTGATACTTATAAGGTTTCTTTTACGGTTACCCGCGATATATTTTCTGCTTTACGCCAGGATCCAGAGCATTTTGTTCCGGAATTACGTATGGCGGCGGCCGTCAAGTGGTATGAATTAGGGATGATTTCCCAAGCCAAAGCTGCTGAAATCGCTGGAATAACCCGCAGCGAGTTCATCACTGAGTTAGCACGCTTCAAAGTCACACCTTTTCAATACGGTCCTGTGGAAATAAGTCAAGAAGTAGAAGGTTGATGGACCACTGGGTTATCAATGCTTCGCCCTTGATTTGCCTGGCAAAAGCCGGGTACGCAGACTTGCTATTGAAATTGCCGGATGAAGCCGTTATTCCCCAAGCTGTTGTAGATGAAATCCAAGCTGGACATGCAGGTGATCCTGCACGTCAAGTTCTAGCAAGGAGTGAGTTCTCGATCGCTAGTGTAAGCGCTTTACCTGAAATTCTTGCCTGGGACTTGGGGAAAGGCGAAACAGCGGTATTATCCTATGCTCTTGCTCATCCAGGTTGCACAACCATTATTGACGATCGAGCTGCACGCAAATGCGCATTAAGTTTCTCAATACCCTTTAAGGGCACCTTAGCAGTGGTGATCCTGGCAAAGAAACGGGGATTCATCGGTTCTGCTGCAAAAGTGATGAGTGCTTTGCAAGCAGCTGGATTGCGTTTAGAGGATGATGTTATTCGGGCAGCGCTTCAGCAGAGTGCTGATGAGGATTGGGAGCAATAAACCACATATAATTTGGACACTGCACAAGAAATCTCGATAAGGTAAATATCACAAAGAGGCAGATTGCCAAATACATGGACAAGAAATTCTTAATTATTGGTTAATGAGGGGTTAGTGCTTTGTCAAGATTAAATGCGTTGTCTTATGGGAAGTGTTTGGATACCTTGACAAAGCCTAAAGTGTTCCGTCCAGATATTTCTCTAATCATAGATTCAGATTTGACGGAACACTAGCTTAAAATTTCGAACGAGAACAATCACAATACAATGTAATTTTCCCTAAGCTGAGTAAGTCATTTAGGATCAAGCCAGGCAGGGCTGTTTGGAATAGGGGTTTGAGATATCTGCCTGAGGTGGGGCACGGATACTGCAGGGGGATGAGCCAACTGTTTGATAAAAACATAGAGATCAAAGCATGGAAAACTGGCGGAGACAATTAAGGTTCGATCCCATCCCAACGCTTCTTTCTTCTGGAGATGAAGCCCTGCTCTACTTTGTGCGCAGGGATCTGTTGGGCGAAGAGGTAAGCCCCATTTGTCAGCTGTGGCAAATCCCCAAAGCTCAGAAGATGCTCAAAAAACAACAGGCTGACGGTTCGTGGATTTCTCCAGGCAAGAAGAAACACAAAGATATCAACTACAGCTTGATCGAGACATGGAAACAATTCAGGTTTTTAGTAGAACAATATGGATTCAACCGAGAAGACCCATCTACCAGAAGGGCAGTTGCGTTTCTCTTCTCTTGCCAAACAGCGGATGGAGATTTCCGCGGTTTTCTGGCTAATCAGTATGCCACCTACTATACAGGTGCGATTATGGGGCTTATCATCAAGGCTGGATATGAGGACGATCCCCGCATAGAGAAAGGATTCGAATGGCTTCTGTCAATGCGCCAAGATGATATGGGTTGGTCAATTCCGATTATTACCCATAAATTTAACAGAGAAACGATGTTCCGGCTTACCAGCCAGTATGCAGAACCCATCGAACCAGACCGGACAAAACCATTCTCCCACAACTGGACCGGGATGGTCTTACGAGCTTTCGCGGCGCACAGCAATTACCGCCAATCAGAGGCGGCTAAAACAGCGGCGAAACTCTTGAAATCAAGGTTTTTTCAACCGGACTGTTATACTTCATACCAGGCAGCAAGCTACTGGGTGAGGTTCCAATATCCATTCTGGTGGAATAACCTTGTATCGGCTCTAGATTCGATTTCGCTCATCGACCCTACAATCGATGAGCAAATGGAAAAGGCGTTAAAATGGATACTTGACAATCAAGAAGCAGACGGTTTATGGAAAGCAACGTATGTGAGTGGCAAGGAAAGTAAAAATTCCAAGACTACAGAAACCAGACAATGGGTGAGTCTGGCAATCTGTCGCGCGCTTAAAAGGG
>JACUUU010000413.1 GCA_014859065.1 Anaerolineales bacterium | reverse complement strand
TAGGCTCCCTGGTTGGCAGACCAGCCCTGATCCCCTATTTAAGTGCCTACCAAAATCTGGAACTATTGTCTCGCCTAGCTCCTGGAACTTCAACCGAGAATATCAATGAAACCCTTGAAAAAGTCGGTCTGGTGGAAGTGGCCAATCGCAAGGCTGGGCGCTTTTCCACCGGGATGAAACAACGGCTGGGCTTGGCAATGGCATTGTTGCACCATCCCGAGCTCTTGCTACTGGACGAACCAACCATCGGCATGGACCCAGGCGGGATGCACGAAATCCGCACCCTGCTGCGCAACCTGGCCAATCAGGGTGTGACCGTCTTTTTGAGCAGTCACCTGCTTTTCGAGGTCGAACAAATTTGCGACCGCGTAGCAGTGATCAACAAAGGAAGAATCGTCGCCAGCGGTCCAGTGTCAGCGCTTCTGGGAGATCAACAAATCGTGCGCATTCGAGTTTCCTCTCCAGCAGAAGCAGCCAGCGTGCTGGAAGATGCCCAAGGCGTGACCGGTATTGACATCAACGGCTTCTACCTTTCCATCCATGGTATAGCGGCAGAGAAGGTGCTCGAACTCCTGGCGCAGAATGGTATTTACCCTGGGGAAGTGAGCAGCCGCAGCAGCGATCTTGAAAGCGTATTCCTGCAACTAACCCAAGAGAATGAGGACTGATCATGTTTTGGAACATGCTTACTATCGAACATACCAAACACTTCCGCCGGATGTTACTTTGGGTAGAACTGGCGATCCTGGCTGGCTTGATATTTATCATGCTGCTGATGATTTTCATAACCATGCAGGTCGATACCAGTGTCGAGATGTTCCCTTCGGAAATAAAAGACCAGATCATGCAGATGCTTGTCTGGCCAAACTCGTTGTATTATGCATTATCCTTCTCTGCAGGCGGTTCGATTGGTGGGATGTTGTTGATTATCCTGGTCGGAGCTGCGATCGCTCAGGAGTATAACTGGCGTACAGTCCACCTATGGTTATCGCGTGGGATCCCCCGCATTACATTGTTGTCTGCCAGATTTGCTGGATTTCTGCTGCCAGCCTGCATGATTGTCATTATCCCCTTCCTGGTTGGCACTGGGATCACTGCCATATTCACCCTCCAGATCGAGGGTGGTTTAAATCTCAACCAGATAGATGCTCTCCATCTAGGATACAGCCTGATCCGTACCGTGTACAGCCTGCTCCCTTACGCAGCATTGACTTTCCTGATAGCGCTGGTCAGCAAGTCCACCGTGGTGGCGATCGGAGTAAGTCTGGGATATTCCCTATTAATCGAATCGGTCTCCATCTCGGTGTTGAATTTAGTTGGCGGCACCCTGGCCAAGATCAGCCAGTATTTGCCCGGCAGTATGGTAACTTCTCTACTCTCCCTCAACATGCCTGGCATGGAAATAAGTACCGGGTTTAATGGTGTTGCTCAGGTGCAAATGTTAGAACCTTTAACTGCTGCTCTGGGCATCGCGGTTTGGACAATGCTATTCATGGGGATTGCCATATGGGCATTCCGCCACCAGGACATCACCGATTAGACCTAAACCCCAACCCACCGCATGTGGCCGTCAGAGCGGGAGATCTGGACAAGTTACAACCAGGAGGCATTATGATCACAGGTTGGTATGCACATGCCAAGGTTTTGATCGTTCTTGCGGTTGGAATTTTGATCTGTGGGTGTAACTTTCATCTCGGAAATATTAAGCTTGGTGAGACCCGCCTGGGGATGGTTGGTTCGAAATCCCCAAGATCGATGATTTATTCGTATCACACTTTTTCCGGATACGAAAGCCAGGATTTCCAGGCAGGAGCAGGCGAAACCCTCGAGATCAGCTACCGCGCCGTCGTAGATAGAGGCAACCTGACCTTGGAAGTGCAGGACCCGCATAGAAATGTGATTTGGACCAGGTCGATGGAAAAAACCGTGGAGGATGGTATCCAGCTTGATCTAGATAAAACCGGACGATATGGCATCATCATCCAGGCTAAGGATACAGCTGGCAGTTTTGAGATTAATTGGATGGTAAAATCGATTGATGGATAGCGGCGATCCACCTCTGGCAGTTCATTTCGCTGATGCCAGATCTCAACACAATGGTCAACTCGCTAACTCCGCCAAGGACGAGCCCTATGGGTAGGCTTACCAGGATATTTCACCGCCTGCATTGGAAATTAACCCTGACATACACGCTCGTCACGGTTGCGGCGGTCGTTCTGCTGGAAATCATTCTGCTATTATTCCTGGGATCCTTCTTCGTCAAATCGGACTATTTTCCCACCATCATTGCGCAGGCTTTGGAGTACATTGCCACGCCAGAGCTGCAAGAATTCATCGACCAGCCAGCACCCGATCAGCAAGGCTTGACGCAGTGGTTGGAGCAGGTCTGGCACCAGCGTGAGATCAAGATGGAAGAATCTGGCTGGAGTCTGCAATTTTCCCCCATGGTCGTAAATTGGTTGGTGGTGGTGGATGCCAGTGGACTTATCTTGGCGCATAAACCCCCACATCTCTTCAACTCGCTGCATCCCCTGCAGGATCAGCTCCCCTTAGATCAGCAACCAGCCTTGCTAGCAGTGC
>JACUUU010000412.1 GCA_014859065.1 Anaerolineales bacterium | reverse complement strand
GCGCGCAAGCTGCCCGCCTGCCAATCTGGCATGTGGGGGTGCAGTGTCCCACTGACCAACTGGTTGAAATAACGGGCGTATTCGCTGAGACGCTCCTCTTCAACCGGTGTGTCTTTGACGAAAATATTGGGGGTCTGATAGATCAATGTCATGGGTTGCATTTTTCACCTGCCTTCCTGAGCTCTACCCATCCAGAACTGCCTGGAAACGCTCCAATTATCCTGATACCACTATAACGTTAATATGTGACATCCAGGGTTTAAGGCGATTACAAAATGGTGATAAAACCGGGGCTGAAATTGGTTGGTTTAACCCTTTACTAGAACGAACGTTCTATGTATACTTTAGAGATATGACCCTGATCGAAGAGATTAAGGCGCGCTTGGATTTGGTGGAGATCGCCAGCAGGTTCATGCAGCTGCATGCCGCTGGCAGCAACTGGAAAGCGCTGTGCCCCTTTCATACCGAGAAGACGCCTTCCCTGGTGATCTTCCCGCAGGCGCAGCGCTGGAAGTGCTTCGGGATCAGCTGCGGTAAGTCTGGGGATGTGTTTGACCTGCTTCAGCAGCTGCAGGGGTGGGATTTTGGAGAGACGCTGCGCTACCTGGCAGGCGAAGTGGGGATAACGCTCCCGCAACTGGATGCCAGCCAAAGGCTGCATCTCCGGGCACAGCGCGATCTCGAACATACCCTGACTGCTGCCATGCAGTTCTTTCAGAAAGCATTGTTTGCGGCACAGAAGGATCCCCTACCGCCGGGGGAGAGTGGAGGGAAGGGGGAAAGCGCCGGCTTGGCATATGTCCACTCGCGGGGTTGGAGCGATGAGACCATCCGCGCTGCCGGGTTGGGATGCTTCGGCACTGATTGGCAGGGCTTGCGCCGGCACCTGCAATCGGCTGGAGTGGACCTGGATTCTCCAGGTGCGGTCGCGCTGCTGGGTATGCGCGGTGATGTGGCTGCCTGGGGTGAATCCTGCAACTTGCAGCTGGCGCAAGCCTGGATTAGAGAGCGCAGAATCCCTGCCATGCCAGCGAACCTGCTGGTTTACCCCCACCTGGTGCGCGGGCGGGTGGTGTATCTTTCCGGGCGGGCGCTGGTCGGCAAGGGACATTGGAACCCGCCCAGCCATCTGTTGGGCGCGCGCCAACCTTTCTACAACCACCTGTATTGGCGTCTTGGGGCGAACTTTTCGCTGGTTGTCATTGTAGAAGGTCAGGCGGACGCGATCACTTTAGCTCAGTGGGGCTTGCCGGCGGTAGCGCTGCTGGGGACGGGATTCTCAGTATGACCGCCAGGAGAAAAAATATGGACGTCATCCCTGAACTGCTGAGGGTTGCCGCGGCCGGCGGGGAGATCGTGCTGGCGCTCGACAGCGATCAGGCAGGCAAGCAAGCTGCCCGCCAGCTGGCTGCATCGTTGGTCTCAGGCGGAATCGCGCCCACGCGCATCCGCCTTTTCGATTGGCCAGCCAAAGATGCCAACGAGTACCTGTTGAAGGGTGGAGAAGCATGCGTGGTGATGCAGCGGATGAAAGACTCTTCGCTGTGGTTGGAGATGATGATCGCGGCGGCTGCTCCCGGCGAGTGGAGTGAGAGAAATGACGAAGACGCCGTGCAGGCGCTGTTCCGCGCGCTTGCCCGTTTATCTACCTTCGAATTATCCCGCTACCGGGAGCTAACCTGCCAGCGCTTGAAATTGCGAAAGAGCGTATTCGATAACCTACTGCAGTCTGTGCGGCTTGAGAGCAAAGTGAGCGGGAACGGTGACTGCCGCTACCTGGTGCACGCCGGGCATCTGGTGCAGCGGACACACGATGCGGCTGGTAACCAGATCTTGAACCCGCTGTGCAACTTCACCGCCTGGATCGAGCAGGATGTGCTGCATGATAACGGGCAGGATGTCGAGCGGGTGCTGCACATTGGGGGCAGGTTGAACAATGTGCGGCTGCCTCAGGCGCGTGTGAAAGCCAGCGAATTCGCCCGCCTGGATTGGGTGCTGCGGGCTTGGGGCAGCGCTGCCATCATTGAACCGGGCAGCCAGCGGCGCGAGCATTTGCGGGCAGCCATCCAACATCTTAGCCGGGGAGTGCAGCAGAAATGCGTTTATACGCATACCGGCTGGCTGAACAGCGCGCAGGGACGGGTGTATCTCTCCAGTGGTGGAGCGGTGACTGCCAGCAGCTGCGTGACGAATAACTGTGCGGGTGCGGCAGGAATGGAAGACCGGGCGGGAGGGCGCGCAGGTTGGGATGGGGTTGTTGGAGAGCCGCTGCGCATAGCCGATAGTCTGCAAGACCAAGGTGTGGGCGGTAATGTGGTGGGAGAAACCGAAGGGATCTCCGGGCAAGACAGCGGGATGGACGGCAGGGATGGTGACTGCGGCGTCACTGGAGTACCCGGCGAACCCACTATGAACGGGGGGGAAAGCAGTTTCGATTTTGGGAAGGCTGGCAGGATTGACGGAGGTGACAGCGGGATGGACGGCAGGTATGGTCGCTGCGGCAGGGATGGTGACTGCGGCGTCGTAGGAATGCCCGTAGCCCCGTACACCCACAGGCTAAAGGCACAGCTGACGAGTTCACGCAA
>JACUUU010000411.1 GCA_014859065.1 Anaerolineales bacterium | reverse complement strand
TATCCCAAGGAGCACCAATACCACAAGAGAGGCAATACCAAGAACGATCATGAGGCCTAAAATCCGAGCGACAATTGAATATCCCTCCCCAAAAAGAGCCTGCAAGCTGGTGCGCAGGCGAGTTTGCCAGAAGAAGGAGATCAGATAAACCGCATACACAGTCCATCCCATCGATAACAATCCAAATGCGGTATAAATCAATTCAAAACGAGTAAACCGCTTCAACTGGAGCAGCTTTCCAATTAATTGGTTGCGCACAAATGCGAACGATCGTTCGCGCAAGGAAGGGATGTTTAATAAATCCGAAAGCAGGTAATAACCATCTAATTTCAGCAAGGGGTTGACATTGATAAAAACCATAAAATATGCAATCCCAGCCATTTTAAATAACAGGCTGTTCCAGGTTGCGAAGGGGAAAAAATAAATCAGGATTGCCGCAGCGCCTCCCAGGATGAGCCCGGTGTATGGTCCATTCCAGGTAACCGCCAATCTGGCACGGCGGGGTTCAAGCCAGATATCGGTAGTCTCAACGAAAGCAGCCGGCATTCCGAAAAAGAGCATGACACCCCCTCGGGGAACCTCGCGCCCGTAATGTTTGACGGTCAACGCATGGCCAAACTCGTGGATGAATAATTGAAAAATCGCTGCCAACCACAACAAAGCTAACCCAGCAACTATTTCATCTTCCAAAAAGGCGTAACGCGGATCTGACACTAATTGGGAATAAAGAATTACACCAATGAGGCTGATAACTACGAACAGGACCTTCACTGGTAGTGAAAAAAATGCCCAGCCAATCTTGCGATAAAACCAGGTGATGAACCTATCAAGCCTGGTGATACTGAGCTTTCTGGTCAGGAAAGTCCGCGCGGGAGCACTGAGGCGATAAGTCCAAGAACGCTTCTGGATGACCTGGTCAATCTGTCTCCATACTGCCAAGGGGGTTTCAGTAAGCATATTATGCTGGTATAACTGCTCAACCAGATTCGCTACCAATTTTGGGGCAAAGTTATTGGTTGCCGTGAAGTGTTCAAAGACTAAATCATCCAGACCGCACTTGCCATCCATTTTTTCAAATAAGCGGTATTCGTCGGGAGATAAACGCATATAGGTCTTAGCGAGGTTATTCTTCAGGACAAAATAGCTACCTTGCGGATCCTTAATCTCTCTTATTATTATTTCAGCAATCGCTTGAGGTTTACGTTGGGTGGGGTCAATGCCTTTCTCAATAGATTTCCATATACATGGAGATATCTCCACCCCCTCCTGGGATGAGCTATCCAGTTCGCGTTCCAGGCGACTCTGCATGGCTGTAAACCAAGCGGCGATCATTCAGCGACCTCTTTCGTAAGCAACGCGCTTTAGCCCAGCAGGATTGAGAACGATGATGGACGCACAGTCCAGGTTGACCAGATTTTTTGCGCGCAAAGCAGACAACGCTTTATTGACGCTTTCCCGGGTTGCCCCAACCAAGGTGGCCAGTTCGTTCTGCGTTAACGGAAAACCTAATTCGTAAGTGTCGCCAACCATCTTGCCATGGTGTTCAGCAAGGTAAAGGATTTCATAAGCCAAGCAACCGAGAACATCCTGAAATACCAGCGATTCAGCGTGATTTATTGCGCTGCGCAAGCGTTGAACCAATACATTTACCAAGGCTTTAGAGACCTTAGGGTAGCGTTCGAGCATTTCTTCAAAATCTGTACCCGGCAGCAACCAGACTTCGGTTTGGGTGATGGACAACGCAGTGGCAGAATGATTCTTATGATCCAACAACGACAATTCACCGAGGATCTCACCGCAGCCTAAAATCGTGTGGGTAAGTTCCTGACCAGTCCGCCCGATGCTGTAAACCCTTACCCAACCAGAAACGATCATGTAAAGGAGGCGGCTACCGGGCATATCTTGATGGAATAAAATTACCCCTGGCGCAAAGGAGCGCGGTTGGATGTGGCTAACTAATCGTGAAATTTGTTTTGGAGGAAGCGCGGTAAAGAAAGGGAATTTGTCAATGAGTGCCTCTTTCCCTGGAGTGATATTAAGGGTACTGGAGTATAAGGTCATAATCCACCTCCGACGACGTTACAGGAGCAGTTGGAGAGACCACCAATGTGGCAGACTGATATTCGGACCCTAAACCGGCGATAATAAACTCAGCTGGCTGTTCAGAGCCGATCTCAATGCGGGTGACTTCAGGGGATTCTGCATGTGTGACCAACCAAACTATCCACTCTGCCGGAACAAAATTCGAACTGCGAACGAATCCTTGTGTATGCCAGTTTACGGAGTCATCCTCTGCTCCGTCGAAGAATTCAATTTCAGGGATCTCGATGTCATCAACCTGAAGACCAAATCGGTTGGTGGTATAGTCGTTAATCACTTGAAAGCGAAGCAAGATGCGGTTACCAGTATAGGAGCTCAGATCCAGCGATTCAGAAAGCCAGCCACCAGAGAAACCTGAATAACCCATCCCTAAAGCAGTGCTGTGAGGGTTTTCATGCCTGCCGTGTTCGGTGTCCAAAATAGACCAATTTTCTCCACCGTCCAGGGATACCTGCACGTAACCATAATCGTAATCAGATTCCAGGT
>JACUUU010000410.1 GCA_014859065.1 Anaerolineales bacterium | reverse complement strand
TTATCGCCGATATTAGTCTCGATAAGGTCCCATAGCAAACCACGAAACAGAATTTCCTCTCCAATCACTGCAACACCAACGATATACAGCATGTCAGAGTGATCGTGATTGAGGCTTGGGAAAAGAATGGCGAGAATCCCTAATAGAAGTACTGCCATAGGAGGAATAATGGACGCTTTGGACTGGATCCTCCAATGAATTGAGGGTGGAACTATCTTGTGACTTGTCACCCAGGTATAAATTGAGTAAGAGATCAGCATAACCGCTGTCCATAAGGACATCGTTATTAGGAGGTGATTCGGGATAAATTCAGGCAAGATGGCATCAAGGATGGAATAACTAAACGTGAATCCAATAATGACGGTGGTGAGCAGAGCCAATCTTATTGCTTTATTCAATTTCGCCTACTTTTCAATATTGTGCTTCGTAACGGTCGGTTTCACAGGCTGGCGCTCCGCTCGCTGCGATCGCTCCGCGCCAGTCCGGTGCAAGCCATGGTTGGATGAAACAACCTGTGCAGTGAGATATTCGCGCCAACTACCATCGATTATTTTTTTCGTGTGGAACGGTCTTTGGAATTCCTCCGCTTGCTTTGCGAATCATTCGAAGTAATCCCAATACTCAGTGGTGTTTATCTCCCTCGGAAAGCAACGACCATGGGCGATACAATTCGCCATGTTTCTCTGGACGGCACCTTGAGGCGTTGAAATGTTGGCGCGTCAACGGTTTGAACGTTTGAACAAAAGATGAAAAGATTTACTTCCTGCAGTGACGCGGTTATGACCAGGATCTAGAGGTCCTTCAGCGCTCACAAACACAGAACGTTGGAAAGCGCTGAAGGACGACACTCCGCAGGTTGACGTCAGGAATGCAAACCTGATCTTCGAAACGTCAGATGTGCTAATCTGACCTACAGGGTGGAACGAATTTTTTGTGGACTACTCACGCATCAGCAGCGGCATGAAAATGCGCGTGACCGCCTCCTTGAACGGCACCCAATAGCCGCTGTGCATGGTGAAGCTTGGGCTGGATGATTGACCGATGACCACCTGACCACTGGTCGAATTGAAGCCGTAGCTTTCGCTGGTCATGACATTGCCGCCGCTGGAGATGACCTCCCAGTCTAGACTGAAGGATTCTGAAGTCCCCAGGATACCTGCCTGTGCCTGCGGCAAGCTTTGCAGGAAGCCAGCCAGGGTCAGGATGCAGATGAATGCAAGGAGCGCGAGGAGCAACCTTTTATGTTTGCGCATGATTGCCTCCTAGCGCCCTCCATTGAACATGACCCACACGAAGCCCTCTTCTTCAGCCAGACCCATCACCCGCGCGATGCCCTCTCCAGTGGATGATAAAGCCGCCCTGCCATCCGAGATGGTGATCCACTGACCAATTTCCAGGGCGGGAGTGCTATCCAGGCGGGCTTGGACCAGACCCTGAACCACCACTGCCAGATAGCCATTCGTCTCTATTGGTCCTTCTGCGACATCAAAGCCACCGGTCTTGGTCCCGTAGAACTCACCAACCGGTTCATAAGCCAGAGCGAGTTGCGCGACACCGATCACTGCCTCGTCAGAAGAGATTGCCTTGCGCACCAACATGACCGGTACACCGAGGTCGGTATCCTCACGTACACCCACAACAGTGACAAAATCACCAATCTGGATGGTTTCTTGACCGGCATTTTCAGCATGGTACGATGTTGCACAACCATTACAGGAACCACCATCAAGCCAAATGCCCGCATTGCTTTCAAAAACTGCAGCATAAAAATTGTCATGTGATTTTGTATAGATGCCGCGATAACCTTCCGATACGATCCGAGCTCCATAGGAGCCAGAGATGGGCGCGTTACGTTCTCCAGCAGCGATCACGTTCAGTGCGGCTGTTCTCCCTGCGTCATCCGCTTCCACTGTGGCGTTGTTGACAACTGTAAGCCCGTGGCCACCGCTCGTGGATGGATCCGAGTTGTAAATCGTCATGGCTGAGCCGGTATCATCGTAGGTCCCGAAGGTGCGTTCGATGGTCACCGGACCATACACCGTCGCCCCAGGCACCAGGCTGAAAGCAAACGGTGACCCCTGCAGCTGCTGGCGCGGGGTCAGGATTTCGCCATTAATCTCGACTTCCAGGTAAACCCGGCGGGTGAAAACATCGGGGCTGATGTCAGTCCCGAAGTTCAAGATGTTGTTGAAGAGACCGTCTCCAACTTCGACAGTTTGGGCTTTTTCGTAAAGAGGTGATCCGCCAGTTGCTTCACGGAAAAGCCGGTAGACAAAGTCATAACTTCCATCAGGAACCGTATTTCCAAATTGATCCTCAAGCATGCCCTGGTGCGAAAAGCTCGGCCGCAGGACCGCCCCGGCACAGGATGCCAGGAATAATGAGGTCAGCGCTAACAGGATCAGGCTGACCTTGGTTAAACGTTGGGTTGCAATCATTTTGCCTCCATTATAATGTTTGTGATATTGGGATGAAAAAGAACGAGAGCTCACCCAAAGCACTCAAGAGTATTAAAGACCATTAATAAAGTTTTGTCAAGCACATTGTGCATATTATTGAGTTGTTACAAAATTTATTGTAAACTGATTTGTA
>JACUUU010000409.1 GCA_014859065.1 Anaerolineales bacterium | reverse complement strand
CTGGATGTTAGAGCAAGGCTTTCGAATGGAAGAGACTATTAACCCTCTTCGAATACTGATGCTACCAACTTTACCAATTGTTCCAGTCCCTGGTCGATGGGTTGGATATTAATATGCTCATCGAGCGTGTGGGCGCCTCCCCCGGTAGTTATCCCCACACAGACTGCTGGCAAACCCTGGCTGAGGGGGATATTCGCATCGGTCGAGCCTATATTGAGAGATGGCACCAAACCAACATCTTTAATTGCCTGAACTGCTTTCAGAACTAAAGGATGTTGGTGATCAAGCTCCCCCACCGGACGGTCGCCGATGACCTCACTGGTCACATGAACATCTCCCCTATTCACCTCTTTCACCAGTGCTTCTACCTTCTCGATCAGAATTTCCAGGGTGCCCTGGTCTTCCGACCGCAAGTCGAGTTCAAGATAAGCCTCTGGAGCGATCGTGTTTACTGATGTCCCCCCAGAGATGACACCTACATTGATTGAGGATCGCGGGTGTTGGGGTAATGGTAACTCAGTCAACCGTGTTACCAAATTTGCTAATTCATGGATTGCTGATGGCTTACCAAAATCTACCCATGAATGCCCACCTGGCGTTCGAGTAACAATTCGATAACGCCTTACGCCTAAACCACGGTGATATACCTGCCCTAAGGACATCCCTTCCACAATGATATATGCCTTTGGCTGCGCGCCAAACCGCTCTACTACTTTGCGCATACCGAATAAATCCCCCAAACCCTCCTCCCTGACATTTGCCACCAACCACACATCCCCAGGGAAACCGGCTGGGAGCACCTTGTTCAAACCCTGGTTATCCCGATCCATTTGGGAGGGTAATGCGTTATTATCGTAACTTCTCAGCTTCCATACGAGACCAATCAGCCCCGCCAAACCCAACGCGTTATCGCCAATTCCAGGTGCGCGGATTATGCCATTTTCTTGGCGCGCTTTCAGATCTACATCCTCAGAGAAGACTGTATCCAGGTGCGCCGAGACCACAACAAATTGTCTGCTGCTTCTGCCGGGTAATCGCGCCAAGACATTCCCTATCGCGTCCACCTCGACATCGGATAAACCTTCCTCCAAAAAGCGATCGTGGATGAAAGCAGCTCGTTTACCTTCGGAAAAAGTCGGTGCCGGGATTTGTTGGATGGCAAGGACCAACTTGAGAAACCTATCCATTTCAAAATGAGCCATTTACACTTTCCTAACAGACTGCCGTAATGAGTCCAGACGGGCAGCTGCCAAACCAGGCAACGAATCTAATGCATAGAAAGCTTTCTTGCCTTCAACAACCAGGGAAGCGGAGATATTCCCGTGCAAGCAAGCTTCAAGCGGGTCATATGTGCGTCGGTATCCAGCTAGAAAACCCCCACAAAATGCATCACCTGCTCCAGTTGGGTCAACCATACGGGATGGGTATGATGGGACTTCCCAATGCGAACGGGTACTTCGATCGTAGAGTATCTGACCGCGTTCTCCACGCTTGATCACTACAATTTCACACCCAAAAGAAGACATCTCCTCAGCCATCTGCCATAAATCATCAACACGCCCATGATAAAGGTTACGGACTTCCTCCTCCGAAGGCATAAAGGCGGTCAGACCAGTCAGCAAGGAAGGAAAGGTATCACGGTACACCGGGTTCATGTAACCAGGAGAAGGATCTAAGGTAATCAATGAAAATCCAGCCTGGCGCAATACGGCGGGAAGTAAAGAATGAGACAGGTAATCCAATGGACATATATGAGCCGCAGTAGCGTCCAGATAAGGTGGGATGAAATCGATTTGCCGTAAAGAAGTCTCAGAAGGTCGTGTTCGGCTATCTAATTCTGTATTCTTATCCTGATAACCCAGAAGTATTTTGGGAAATGTCACCCCATGACGGGCGAAGTGAGAAAGTGGATCCTCAGTGATGCGAGTAGCGCGATCTGAGTAACATGCAAAATAACGCAGATCGACTGTATTCGGTAGGACTTTTACCCCCCGGGTATCCAGTCCACGACGTTCGAATTCAAGTAGCCATTCCTGAGGAAAATCCTCGCCAACACGGGCAACCATACCTGGTGGAGGATCAGGTTCCCAAATTGCCAATCCAACTGATGCATATAATAAATTCCCGCCTGGCAAATCGATGCGAGCTTCACCAGAAGGGAGGATGACAAATTCACGCATCAACTTTCCGGCAATAATAAAACGGGGGGAGGCTTTGTCTGGTTGGTAGGTGTCTGCCATAACGATCCTCAAACGATTATACTTTGTTTCCCCTCCCACACACTCATTAGATTATTGTATAATGCTTCTGATTTGCATTCTAATGCATAGTCCAGGATGAAAAAATATTCGTATCTTTCTCAAGATTCCCCGGACAATGCTTAAAGTGTTCTGGCAAAAACGCTTTCAAAATCAAGAAGCACATTTGAAAGAACACCAACTGTCATAAACCTAATACCATGATCCAGATTCTCAATGCACTGCTAAAGAGCATGCGTCCACGCCAGTGGATGAAAAACGTACTGATATTCTCTGCTTTAATCTTTGACCAACAGCTTACCAACCTGCACGCATTCTCGGATACAGCTGTAGGATTTTTCCTGTTTTCACTCGCAGCCAGA
>JACUUU010000408.1 GCA_014859065.1 Anaerolineales bacterium | reverse complement strand
CCTTACTTTTCGTTTGCACGCTCGGACAAGAAAGATGCCCCGCGTATCTGCATCACCGCGCGCCTGGTAGCCGACCTGCTCCAGACTGCTGGAGCAACGCACGTCATGACCATGATGTTGCACGCACCCCAGGTGCACGGCTTCTTCGGTATCCCCACCGATCCGCTCAGCAGCCGGCCCGCTTTCACACGTCACTTTGGGCAACGCGATTTGGCGAGCACCTTAGTGGTTGCACCTGATATGGGACAAGCCAAGCCCGCGGCTCGCTTTGCTAAGGATTTGGGATTACCCATCGCTGCGGGGAACAAAGAACGCGTTTCGGATTCAGACGTCCGCATCAGTGGAATGGTCGGTCAACAGGTGCATGGCTTCAAACGAGCGTTGGTTTATGATGATGAGGTGGCCACCGGAGGGTCCATCCTTGAGATGTGCCGGCTTCTCAGCGAACAGGGGATCAAAGAGATTTGGGTTGCGTGCACGCATGGTGTTTTTGTGAAGCAGGCTCTTGAGCGGATAGCCGCGCTGCCTTACATCACTGAGATTGTCACGACCGATACGGTCCACATTCCTCCCGAGAAGAAACATCCGAAACTGTGCGTGTTGTCGGTGGCGCCTATTTTTGGGGAGGCGATTCACCGCAACTATCGGCGGCAGTCGATTGGGGATCTATTTGTCTTTGGAGAAGAAAGCACTTGAGCCACAGAGCTCGGTTACAGAGTGGCTGCTTGATTCTGACCCTGCGATCCGCTGGCAGGTGATGCGCGACCTGACTGGTGCGCCGGAAGAGGGGATCGCAGCCGAGCGCGCAAAGGTCGCGACGGAGGGCTGGGGAGCGCATTTACTCAGTCTCCAGGAAGCGGATGGGAACTGGGGCGGTGGCCCCTGGGTCTTCCAGAGCTGGGCTTCCACCATGGAAACCCTGGTGCTGCTGAGAGAACTGGGGCTGGACCCGGCCAGCCCACAATCCCGCAAAGCGATCGAGCTGGTGCGTGACAAGAGCGACTGGGGGCCGCACCAAGGCAATGCGCCCTTCTTCGAGGGGGAGGTTGAGCCTTGTATCAACGGAAGGGTGCTCGCCTGCGGGGCGTACTTTGGCGCGGCAAGCGAGCGGCTGGTCGAGCGGCTGCTCAGCCAACAGCTACAAGATGGCGGATGGAACTGCGATGCTCCACCGAGCAAGCGCTCCTCCTTCAATACCACCATCTGCGTCCTGGAAGGATTACTGGAATACGAGAGGGCTAAAGGCGTCACCAACGCAGTGAGGGATGCGCGCCTGCGAGGCCAGGAGTATCTGCTGGAACGGGAGCTGTTCAAGTACCTGTCAACCGGAAAAGTAATCGCTCGTGACCGGAAAAGCGATCGCGATTGGAGAGAATTCTCGTTTCCGACTCGCTGGCACTACGACGTCCTGTGGGGCTTGGATTATTTGCGCAAAGCCGGGGCTGCTCCTGACCAACGAGCGGCTGAGGCAATCGACCTGCTGGTTGGGAAGCAACGCCCCGATGGATGCTGGGCGCTCGATCACGTCCTCCCCGGCAAGGTCCACTTCGAGATGGAGGCTGGGAGAGGGACAGCGAGCCGCTGGATCACGCTGCGCGCCTTATGTGTGTTGGACTGGTATTCAAACCGAGTCTAGCGGTGATGCAGCTGGAAGGAGACTTGAGAATACCCGTATTAGTCCGTTTAGACTAAGGAGACACAACAAACATTTTCAGCGGAAGGACCTGTGCGCCTCTCAATAACTGGTTCACTTCACTTTTGGGGAGCACCGTTTAAACGTAATAATCACGCTATTCTGCAATATAACCTGCCAATATCGCAATCTTTAGCTGCGAGTTTGCAGTGAAGCAGAAGGTCGCATAATTAATAGCCCGCATTAATGGACTATAATCCACCTCAAAAATAATAATTGTTAACAGGAGGAGCATTTTATGACTATTTCCAAAGGATATGTTGACTCCAGATATCTTCAAATTGCTGGAGAGTTCCTCAACCAATTAAAACAACGCACATATACCTGTATACGAATTGAAACAGGGAATAAAGTGCTTGATGTAGGGTGTGGTCCTGGAATTGATACCATAGAACTTTCACAACTTGTTGGCGCCACTGGAGAAGTCTATGGCGTAGACTACGATAAAGCGATGGTTACGGAAGCCGAGCAGCGCGCCAGGAAAGCAGGCGTAAGTGCTTGGGTCAAGTATAAACAATCTGACGCCGCTTCTTTGCCGTTTGAAACAGGCTATTTTGACTCTTGTCGTAGCGAGCGATTGTTCCAACATTTACCTAATCCAGCAGAGGCTCTAGATGAAATGGCTCGGGTGACAAAGGAGAATGGCTGGGTTGTGGTTCATCGTGACCAACCTGCGCCGGGCTGCAGAGAAGGTGGTGAAGTTCTACATAAGTCGACCCACCAGGAGGATATCCATGTGGTAGGGAGGTAATTGAAGATTATTGGGATGAGTAGTAGAGAGAGGCTTAAGGTCAGAGTCAGCAAGTTTCGGGAGCCTGAGGGGAAAAGGTATTGGAAATCGGGAGGTAATCCTGTGGAAGCCATGAATCGTTTTACTGGCGGAGGTAACGAATGAACATCGAAATTCGTAAGTTGACGCCCAATCTTGTGGAAGA
>JACUUU010000407.1 GCA_014859065.1 Anaerolineales bacterium | reverse complement strand
TGAGGAGTGTATAATTCATACTTGTTTGGTCTGATCGTTTTTTCAGTGCAACCATAAATGATAAAATTAAATAAGCAGAGGCCTGGATGCTATGACTTGATGTCATATAATCCAGGTCTCTTTCCACTAGAATCGGTGAATTTTAACCCAAGTCCTATTTTGAAAATGGCAACTATCAAAAAGTAGTAATGATCATGATGGATCGCTTCTAGGGAATGCGGCGATCATCTAGGGGTGGCAGGAATTCAGATGTGAATAATGTCGCGGGGTCAGGCCGAATCTCAAGGTTCATTGCCTCATATGCAGCATCGATATGAGCTTCGATACGTACAGGGTCAGCTGCGCCAAAGCCATGTTCTATAACCCATGGGGTTATGATCAATCGTTCTAATACCAGATCCAAGCGTGCACGCTCCACCTGTTCATCAATAAGCGGGTCAACCTGTTTTAATACCTCTATTGCATTATCTGGGTCAGCGATTGTGTGAATCCAACCTCGAATGGTTGCGCGCACAACCCCCGAAACAACATCGGGCTGTTCATTGATGATTTCTGGACGCGTGATGAGAGCTAAACCATAGATTTCAAGCCCATACTCAGGATAGTGAAATGCTTTTATTTCATCTGGGTCAATACCCAATCCCTGTAAAGTAATGATTGCATCCAGGAATGGTGCAGTAGCATCAACATCACCTTCAACAAGCATGGTTTCACGCAGTTCTGGTGACACACTGTTCCAACTTACGCTGTCGGGGTCTATCCCAACTGCCTGAGCGAATGCTGGGAACATTATCCGCGATGCAGAACCGGCAGGTGCAGCCAGTTCTCGGCCAACCAAATCTTGTGGGGTTTCGATACCGCGATTTGTTAATGTTAGTATTGTAAGAGGGGAATAATCCCACATGATAGCCACAGCTGTGAGAGCCTCAGTTGGGTTTTCGGAATTGAATTGTATCAATACACCAAAATCTGCTACTCCAAAATCATAGACACCGGCAGCCACTTTGGTAATTGTATCGCCTGATCCGTAACCTCTATCTATGGTAATGTCGATCCCCTCCTCTTCGTAATAACCTTCGGCTTTGGCAACTGGATAAGCTGCGTATACACCTTGCCAGGTCCAATCTGTGGCAAGACTTACTGATTTGATGGGAGTCTCTCTGTCAAACAACCCACATCCGCCTAATGTTATAGAAACAACAAAAATCAATATTAGCAGTTTTTTATTCATAAAAAATCCCTCCTTGCTAGTTTATTATTTTTTAACGTGGAATGGAACCGATCCTGGAAAATTTTCTCACATGAAAAAAATTTTACCATATGATTAGATTGAGTTAGCACCGTAGGATTATATCCAGTTTATAATTAATTTGGTGAATGTCATGAAGTGCTGCCATATTTTTTCAGGATATAAAGATCAAACTAAAGGTGCATCACTATCTAGCATCTTATAATACTAATATATGTTATTACTCTCTTATCTGCCCTGGAAAACCTTCTCGGTCGCCTTAATATTCCTGGCTTCCATCTCTGCCTGTTCATCCTTCTCTCTTCTCAGCCCACCGACGCCATTCCCGTACACTTCGTCCACACATACAATCAAGCCCACCATTCTGAAAACATCCACCTCCACTCCTCTAAAGATACCTACTGCAACAACTACGATCATCTCTGAAACGGTATTCCTTCCCACCGAAACGCCAACCATTACTGAGACCATTTTTTCTTGGAAGGTAATTACCCCTACCCCTGATATCCCCAGGGTGTTACCAACCCTGCGGTCAGAATCGGTTGAATATGTGGTTAAATCCGGTGATACCCTCAACCAGATTGCTCGAGGTTATACGACCAGCGTGCAAGCAATCGCTGAAGCAAACCAATTGGAGGACATTAACATCCTTCAGGTTGGCAAGCTGTTGGTGATCCCTCCACCAGACCCTCAGGCAAATGCTCCGGGTGTGAAGATCATCCCTGATTCTGAGCTGGTTTTTGGCCCAGCCTCGGTCGATTTTGATATTAAGGCATTTATCCAAGACCAGGGAGGCTATCTGGCTGGTTACAGGGAAGAGATTGAGGATGTTGAGTTAACCGGTGCTGAAATCCTTGAACGCATATCCCGCCTGTATTCAGTGAACCCGCGCTTGCTTCTGGCTTTGTTGGAATATCAAAGTGGGTGGGTAACCCAACCTGATCCCGAACCTGGCACTTTGAACTACCCCCTGCACAATATGAGTACTCGTATAACTGGGCTTAACCAGCAATTAGCCTGGGCAGCTAACGAGCTCAACCGGGGGTATTATCTCTGGCGAATCAATGCCCTCGCAGCTGTTTCTCTAGCTGATGGGACTGTAGTGAATATGGATGCAACGATCAACTCAGGCACAGCTGGAGTGCAGCTTTATTTTGCCCAAATATATGACCTGTTTACCTGGGAACAAGCAATATCACCGGATGGGCTGCTGACTGTTTATACCAGCTTGTTTGGGTCACCGTTTGCTGTGGCAGTTGAGCCGTTGATCCCACCAGACCTGGTTCAACCGCCTTTGGAATTGCCTTTCGAACCTGATAAGGTTTGGAGATATACCGGTGGTCCTCACGGAGGTTGGGCGAATGGTTCGGCATGGGCAGCGTTAGATTTTG
>JACUUU010000056.1 GCA_014859065.1 Anaerolineales bacterium | reverse complement strand
CTCGAGAGGGGTTGTCACACCCATTCCCCGCCAGGTTCAAAGTGATTATCGCATATATGTTCCCGTTCAAGTAAAACCCTTTTCCGAGTCTTCCCAAACAAACGAGAGAACACAGATATTCAACCCAACACTTAGAGGTGTGGGACCTGGTCTGGAGGGACTAATATCTCATACCGAGCAAAACAGCCGATTAAACAACAATGGTCCAGAAACTGCCGAGCAACAAGTGGCTGAAGAGCATCTGGATGCTATTCAGGATGATAAGGAAGTCTTACAACTTTCTTTCCCAAACCACAACCCAAACAATCTTAACACAGAGAGACCAGCCTTATATCCACTGCCCTGGGTGCCTACACCTTATGACCATTTTTACTTCTCCAGGCCTATAGCTGCTGACAACTCTGCCTGGGCATACCCGGATTATCGTTATGGTGGTGTTTTCTTCCCGGGGATTGTTCATAGCGGCGTAGATTTGCAAGCAAAGATGAGAACCCCAATCCTGGCGGCTGCATCTGGAAGGGTAACCTGGGCAGGTTATGGGGCATCGACCGGAACTTACAACAAGGATGATCCCTATGGTTTGGCAGTTATAATCCGGCATGACTTTGGATGGCAAGGTAAGAATCTCTATACCCTCTACGCCCATCTGGATCAAGTTGATGTTTCCAAAGGTCAATATATTGAGACCGGAACCCGGATCGGTTTAAGCGGACGCACTGGTAAATCTACTGGACCACACCTGCACTTCGAAGTACTCTTGATAGATAATGGCAGATACTACACATTCAACCCTGAATTGTGGTTAGTGCCACCTCAAGGCTGGGGAGTATTGGTAGGGCGCGTAATGTACACAGGAGGTTCGTTACTGGAAGGCCAACTGGTGACCGTACGCTCACTAGAAACCAACGAAACTTATCGAGGGCATACTTACCATCGTGGGCTAATAAACAGTGACCCTTACTATCAGGAAAATTTGGTGATTAGTGATTTACCAGCTGGGCTCTACGAAATCCGTATCGACCATTTGGGGAGACGGTATTTATTGACCGTCGAGATACACCCCGGCATGGTGACCTATTTCACCTTTCTCGGTCGCGGCGGTTTTGGGTTAGAGCTTCCCCCTGCTCCAGGGGAGGATTTTGTACCCAATTTTATTCCGTAGCCAGAAGGGCAAATCTCTGCGAGTTCATTCCCAGCTTTCCCCCTTGACACTAAGAACATGTGTGCTACACTTGTAGCGATGATACCATCTGATACAGTTAGGAGTTTAATTTTATATGTCCCCAAAAAACCCCTCCCCACCAGAAAACGAAGACGCCCGTCAATTAGCTCTCAACCGGGCGCTAGGAGACATCACCAAACGCTACGGTGATGGCGCAATCATGCGCCTGGGTGAAGCCAGGCAGATGCTGGTAGAAGTCTTTCCCACAGGCTCCTTATCCCTTGACATCGCCTTAGGTGTTGGTGGGATTCCTCGGGGGCGCATCACAGAAATCTACGGCCCTGAAGCCTCTGGCAAAACTACAATCTGCCAGCACATCGTCGCCGAAGCCCAGAAACTTGAGGGAACCTGTGCTTTTATAGACATGGAGCACGCTCTCGACCCGTCCTATGCTTCTCGCTGTGGTGTGGACGTCGAAAGCCTGCTCATTTCCCAACCTGATACCGGTGAACAAGCCTTGGAAATTGCTGAAACCTTGGTTCGTTCTGGGGCAGTCGATGTCGTGGTAATCGATTCGGTTGCTGCCCTGGTCCCCCGCGCAGAGATTGAAGGTGACATGGGAGATTCACCCATGGGCATGCAAGCCCGCTTGATGTCCCAGGCACTTCGGAAACTCTCCGGTGTCATCAAGCAAACCAACACTGCAGTAATTTTTACCAACCAACTCCGCCAGAAGATTGGTGTAGTCTTCGGCAACCCGGAGACGACCACTGGTGGAATGGCGCTTAAATTCTATGCTTCGATCCGCTTGGACGTACGCCGCATCCAATCGATCAAACTTGGCTCCGAAATCATTGGCAACCGTACGCGCGTGCGGGTAGTCAAGAATAAAGTTGCCCCTCCCTTCCGCACATCTGAATTCGATATCATGTATAACGAAGGTATCTCTAAATCCGGTGACCTCCTCGACCTGGCTGCTGAATTAGGCATCATCGAAAAACGTGGTTCCTACTATTCATATGGTGATGTTAGGTTAGGACAAGGTCGTGAAAATGCCAAAGATTTCTTGCGAGAGAACCTGGAATTAGCTGCTGAGGTTGAGCTGGGTATCCGCCAGCAAGCTTTAAGCGGGGCGATGCCTTTCCCCTTGAGTATGAACGACGAGTCGGGGATTTTAGACGAAGAAATCTAAGTCCCTTCTTGCCAGGAGTTCAGGTAATCTATTTGTTCAGGGGTGAGAACATCGATCTTCACGCCTTTTGATTCCAATTTAAGACGAGCGATCTCTTTGTCGATCTCTTCCGGGACCTTATAGACCTGTTTTTCCAATTGGTTTGCGTTCTTGACCATATATTCCAAGCATAAAGCTTGGTTAGCGAATGACATGTCCATCACACTTGCTGGGTGACCTTCAGCTGCTGCCAGATTAATTAGCCGTCCTTCACCAAGCAAATTAATGTTTCGTCCATCAGGGAGCTCGTACTGCTCAATGAAAGGGCGCACCTGGCGCTTTTCCACAGCCATCGACGCCAGGGCAGGTATGTTGATCTCCACATTGAAATGTCCCGAGTTGGCAACTATAGCCCCGTCTTTCATGGCTTCAAAATGCTGGCGATCGATCACGTTAATATCGCCAGTCACAGTGACGAAAATATCTCCGATCACAGCTGCCTCACTCATGGGCATAACCCGGTAGCCATCCATAACTGCTTCGAGGGCAGGTAAGGGATCTACTTCAGTAACAATAATGTTGGCACCCATCCCGCTGGCGCGCATGGCTAGGCCGCGGCCACACCAGCCGTAACCAGCGATAACAAAGTTGCGCCCAGCAAGCAAGATGTTTGTAGCTCGGACAATCCCATCCACCGTGGATTGACCAGTTCCATAACGGTTGTCGAACAGGTGCTTGGTTAAGGCATCGTTGACGGCAACCACTGGGAATGCCAAAGCACCATCAGCTGCCATTGCTCGCAACCGAATTACGCCAGTGGTAGTCTCCTCGGTCCCACCGATCACCTCAGGTAGCAGATCCCGCCGATCTTTGTGCAGCGTGCTGACCAAATCTGCGCCATCGTCCATGGTTAGATGGGGCTGCTGATCGAGGGCTGAGTTTATATGCCTGTAGTAGGTGTCATTATCCTCGCCTTTAATTGCAAAGGTTGGGATTTCAAAATGAGTTACCAGGGAGGCAGCGACATCATCTTGGGTTGAAAGAGGGTTGGAAGCTGTGAGCACAACTTCAGCGCCCCCTTCCTGGAGAGTATACATCAGGTTAGCCGTCTCGGTGGTTACGTGCAGGCAGCTGGCAATGCGAATTCCCTTGAGAGGTCGTTCTACTGAGAAGCGCTGGCGAATCAAACGCAGTACCGGCATCTCACGTTCAGACCATTCGATCCGCCGTCGTCCACCTTCTGCCAGCTTAATGTCTTTGATGTCGTAATTATCCATATTTGCTCCATGAATTAATAAGTTGGTGATATTCAGCAGCATTTCGGGTTGATAACAATGCATTTCGCTGAATGGTGCAGATTAAGAAAAATAGATGCAATAATTACACCAGAATACTAGGTTTGTGCAGATAGGCAATTGCATAGGTACAGTATTCTACCTCGAAAGCCACAATCCGCAATTGGTCAATATTCTTTATTTATTTAGTACGATGTTTGCGGGGTTAGGGGATAAATCCCATGCCAACCAAATGCTCAGCCTCAGGCAACCTGGCAGCGGTAGGCCAATCGGCTTGGCTGATTTGAAAAGCATCGATCTGTCTATTCAGATCAGGTTTATTGTCATGCACCCAAACCCACAGCCCTGGATCATTTTCCGTTGTATAGTAAACACGCTGCCCTTCAGGAAAATTGGGGACTGCCCATTGGAAAATCCAATGGGAGTCATGCGGACTCAAATTGACGCAACCAGCACTGCGTACTGTGCCGTACAGATCGTGCCAATATACCCCATGTAAACCCTGTCCACGGTTGAAATACATGATCCAGGGCACACTAGCCAGGCTGTAAGGTGGGGTAACATTTTCCCATTGCATGGGTCCTTGCTGCAGGATCGCCCAGGTACGGAATAAGCCTTTCTCAGTCTCGAGGCCGCGCCGTCCTGTAGCTGTCAGAGTCGCGAAAACCGGCCGATCACCCTCGTAGGCAATTAAAGTTTGCTCTGCCAGGTTAACTTCTACCCATTTTTCGCCCGGACCAACATCCGCTGGTCTAGAATTAGGGATCAAAAGCCGCAAATAGTTCGAGTGAGTCCATTGGTCCGGTCCTATACGATACCAAACCGCTCCATTAACCCGGCGCGTCTCCAATACGGTAACTACAGAATAAGGCGGAAGTGAGCCGATGATCGTTTCATCCACAAGAATTCCAGGAAGAGATCGAACGTTGACGCCGGTATAAACCATGGCAAGAGGTTCTCCCTTCCATTCTTGCAGATCAATTCCACGCAACGATGAGAGGTGGGCGTTCAAATTAATATAATTTCCAGATACCCATCCCGTATTTCCCCACCCCCAGGAAACAGAATAATAAGTCCTGCCATCGACCTGTGCCTGATCGCGTATTGTCACCCAATAATTACCACCGCCATGTCGACCAAAGGGTTCGTTCAGGCGAACATCGGTCAGGCTGCGGTAAACAGGCGCCTGGCGGACGAGGCGTGCATAACGAAATGGGGCAGGTAGATAGACTTCAGGGTTATCAATGAGACTGCGCTGTGACATGATCTGAGGCAGTATTTTATAAATTACTCCATTTTGAATTCCCTGCTCGCTTGTCGTGGACGCGATGAGGTATAGCTCTCCAGATGTGTCCCGGTCGATGCCATGCAGAGTTTCGATATTGCTCCCCATTTCCCAGTTGGATACCATCAGCTGCTCAATCCGTAAATTTCGCCCACCAGAACTAAGCTCTGACGTGATAAATAAACGCAGCCCACTATCGCCTGGATTGCCTGCTTGGGATTGGTTGGTCATCTGGTCGGATATGGCACCATTAACTCCAAAGATATATCGGTCCTGGAAAGCTGGAAAAGCAGTTCCATGATATAGTTGTCCAGCGATAAGGTCGAGTGAAGAACCAGAAATACCAAGTCGAGCTCTAATATCGGACAAATCCAGATCAGGGCTTCCCCCTGTGGTACATTCAACTTGGACAACTTCAATCTGGTCTACATCCAGACAAAAGGTAGGCTTAGTTGTATCTCCGAATGCTATCTGCAGGAAACCATCCGGGGAAAACTCGAGATGACCCATCGTGGGATAGGGTTGGTCGATAATCAGCACTGCCCTCTCTGATTGGGGATCGATAGCATTCTGGTCTTCATCCGAGACCGAAAACTCAACTACATGGACAGTATGGTCCCATCCAGGTGGAGCTTGCTCCCTTAAAGGCGCTGTGTAGTAAACAAAAAAGCGACCATTCTCAATAAAATCGGGGTGAAATGTCAGCGCGAGGAGACCATATAGGCTGTTATCATCGCGGGGTAAAGCGACTTGGCCGCGCAAATTTAGGATGGGATTCTCCAACACTTGACCACCAGACTCGATAATATTGACCTGCCCCGTCTGGGAAACAACGAAAATGCGTCCGCTTCCATCGGGTGGTGAAATCAATCCTCTGGGTGCGGTCAATCCCTGGGCAATCGTCTCCAACCTTATGGTTACATTGGATTGAGCTGGTGGGGTAGGAAGCAGCGAAGGTGATGGTTCTTGGGTCTCGTGCAGGCGCTGAGGTATTGGTGTGAATGCAGAAGTGAAGAATGTTAAGATAGCAATAAGCAGTGAAAAACTTCGTATAATCTTTATTTTGAACCAGCCATTTTCCTGATAGTGGGAATATGGGAAAAAACGAGCAAATTCTATTTTCATAAGACCACTTGATACCAGCTAAATTAGATCATCATAGTGAAGGAGAAGGAACAAGAATTCCGGAACTTGAATGGTTAATTAATAATTATAACCCAAAACTGATTATGTAATTAGAAGATCGTCCAACTGTCCCCCATCATCAAAGTGTCGGCGGAATCGGGCGACAAATTCAGCAGGAGAGAACTCGTGTCCCTGTGGACCAAGATTTTCCACACAGAAAGTAGCAGACAGGGCGCCCATACGTCCACAAGTCTCCCAGTCAAATTTACGGATATAACCGGTCAGGAACCCACCTCGAAACGCATCACCAACTCCCGTTGGGTCACTTACCCGCTCAGGCAGCACGATCGGAATATTCGTCTCGCCTTCCAGCGTGTAGATTGTCGACCCTTGTTCTCCCCGAGTAATTACAATGAACTCTGACCTTTCTAAAATTTTCTCTATGGTTAGTCCTGTGCATTTATTGATTAAACCGAATTCGTAGTCATTGATAAACAATGCGCGCGCATTCTCAACCCCAAAACATAAATCCTCATCGCTTAAGCGTGGGATCTGTTGAGACGGGTCGTATAGGAAAGGAATACCCAATTGAGAACACTCTGCAACATAGCCTACCATCGCTTTTGGATCGTTTGGGGAAATCACGACCAGATCAGGCTGTGGGTCGAGAATGGTCTGTAAGGATAATTCGCTGGCGTAAGCCATAGCACCTGGGTAAAAGCTGGCAATCTGGGCGTTAGCCCGATCAGTATTGGCAAAAAATGAGGCGGTGAATTCCCCCGGGATCACGCGCACGAGAGAGTTGTCAACACCTTTGCTCTCCAACCAGGAACGATATTCTTCGAAATCTTCCCCCACTGTAGCCATAATTCGAGGTCGTTCACCCAACAGCGCCATGGAGTAAGCGATATTTGGTGCGGTACCACCACGCCTTCGCACCATCGACTCGACCAAGAAGGAGAGGCTGATCGAATCCAGCTTGTCCGGTAGAAAGTGGTCCCGAAAGTAACCAGGGAAGGACATAATGTAATCGTAGGCAACTGAGCCGGTGATGATGAAGTTCATAAGACAATTTTTATTGATCAGCTGAGGGCAATATATCTTCAATATCTCGAACTGCTTTTGCCAGGGTTTGCTCAAAGGGGGGATACAAGAGGCCTTTCTCGGTGACGATCCCGGTAATCAAGCGGTTAGGCGTAACATCAAAAGCTGGATTGCGGGCTTTTGCTCCTTCGGGCACAATCACCTTACCATCCACCTGCAGGTTTAACACTTCACTTGGATCACGTTCCTCGATGGGGATTAAACCACCATGAGCCAAAGATAGATCTATGGTTGAGGTAGGAACTACAGGATAAAAAGGTACGTCATTATCATGCGCTGCCAGAGCTAACATATAAGTTCCGACCTTGTTGGCGACATCCCCATTGGCTGCAACCCGGTCAGCGCCTACGAATACTTTTTTTACTTCACCAGAATGGAGGAAATAACCTGCAGCGTTGTCGCTGATGATCTCATAAGAGATACCGTAGCGCACCAACTCCCAGGCAGTGAGACGTGTACCCTGTAACCGCGGGCGTGTCTCGTCTACCAGAACGTGAACCTGTTTACCTTGTTCGTGAGCCATACGAATGACCCCTAATGCGGTCCCCCAATCGACAGTAGCTAATGCTCCAGTATTACAATGGTGCAAGATCACGTCGCCATCATCGATTAACTCCGCTCCATGACTGGCCATTCGCTGGTTGATAGCAACATCCTCGTCTGCAATCTGCTGAGCTGCGCTCAATACGGCTTTACGCAAGTCTTCTACATTGGTAAACTGGCCTCCTGCAGTTTTGAGAATCCTACGGAGAGCCCAATTAAGATTAGCTGCGGTAGGGCGCGCTTTCTGCAAAACATCAGCAGCCGCTATTAAATCCATTTGCATCTCAAGTGAGGATTTTGCCTTAGAGGTTTGGGCTGCCAGAACCATCCCAAAAGCAGCAGCAGCGCCAATGGCCGGCGCACCCCGCACCACCATATCACGGATCCCATCCGCAACCTGTCTGTGATCGGTATATGTGATGATCTTGAATTCCCCAGGCAAATAGCGTTGATCGATCATGCGAACCTGGTCGTTGTTGTAATCCCATTCAACTGTTCTCATGATGGAAAGTTTAACATGCGCAAATTAGATTGTCAAAGGAGCGATAATTTGGCATTCCCGAACCCCCTGCCAATCTGCACCAACTTGGTGCCAACCTGTGTCATAACCCTCTAATCCCCCGGCCCAAAAGCAGAGACCATGATGCCGGTATCTTTTATCAAGGCTTCTTTCGGTTGTCGAAGTAACCATGCCATCATGGCAACATCACCAACAGATCCAGAAGCATTAAGAATGAGAGTAAAAACCAAAGATGGGATTGCTATTAGTGGAAGAACTGGCAGCAATAGCACTCCCACAAAGGTCATGACGAGCAGGGGTGATAAACCAACGATAAAATATTGGCTCCGATTGATATACACCCCTTCTGGAGAGGCAGCATAAGCGTACAGAATCTTGAATCCAAACCGAGGTCGCCGGTTGGTATACAGGTAAAAGAACAAGCCATGAATAGCCTCATGAATGAAGATTACTAATATGGTAGCCAGAAGTAAGCTGAAAACTAGAGGAGGTGAGATAATTAGCTGAACGAAAAAGCCATTGTCAAAGTTCAAATCAAACAGCCCCCATTGAGGCAGCACCTCCCTGGCTGCGGGGCGGAGTGCAAAAGTGGCTAGGAGGAATACCCACCCTACTGGGATAAAGGAAAGCAGAACCGCGATCTGCAGTTTGATGAGCACACCAATATCCCGGCTCAGGTCAAGTGTATCGATCTTGATGTAATTGGCTGGAAGCTCAACAATAGGTTTCATCGGCAGCAATTTGAATTGAGCAGTGAGCTGGGTAACCGCGCCCAAACCCATACCATGAATGTACAATAAATAAATTAATTGTGTTGCCAAATTGTCACTTGGCAACACTCATTTGACACCGGTTTATTTTACCACGCTCGATGGTAGATTATTCGTTTTCTCGGTGCGCTGCACTTTTAACGGGATTGGTGGATCTCCCGTTCCAGGAAATAAAGCGGAACTTGGCCAAACTCTTTGACCTCGAACTCCCCCCGCTCACTGCAGATGAAATCATCTTTGATCAATTGATAGGTACTTTCACTGATGGTGATCCGCATCGGTTCGGAAAGCGACTCCATGCGTGCAGCCAGGTTTACTCCAGGCCCAAAGATATCATAAACATATTTCTGCACACCTACCAAAGAACCAATTACTGGACCAGAGTTGATGCCAATCCGGCAGTGCCATGCTTCATGGTGAGCTGAGTTGCGTCGTTCGATATAACGCAGCATTCGCAGAGCTACCCTGGCAACATTATGGGCATGTTCGGGTGTAGGCTGCGGCAATCCAGAGACAGCCATATACGCATCACCTACCGTCCGTATCCTTTCGCAGTCAAAAAGGTCTGTGATGCGGTCAAAGACATTGAAAATATCATTTAACTCAGTTATAAGTGAGGCAGGATCTCCAGAGATCGCCATCTCGGTATGACCTACAAAATCGAGCATTAAGATAGAAGCATTATGGAACAGCTGCGGTGTAACCGTGCCGTAATCCCTCATTTCTTCATAAACCGACTTTGGCATTATAGTAAGCAGTAAACGCTCTACGCGATCTTTTTCGCGCTGCAGATCCCGGGCGTTCTTCTCAGCCATCTGTGAATAAGATTCAAGCATATACTCCGCTTGCTTTTGCTTCGACTGATCACGACACTCAACTGCAATCAGGTTGTTTTGTTCACCAGAGAGCTGCCGCAATTCAACACTCAAGGGGATATTGCGTCCTCCAGCTAAAGCCTCAGTTTCAAAGCTAAATGTCCTTCCCTCCTGCAGCCGCCCCAATGCTCGGCTGGAATTTAGCCCAGCAAGGCGAGTGGTTAATGGTTCATCCGCATCGCTACCGGGTGGGAACCATTTGAAAAAGTTTGCGTTTTCGAAGACAACTGTCCAGGTTTCAGATTCTACAATTGCTACACAATCGTTGAGTGTTTGAACCAGCTGCCTCAATACTTCAGGGTCAGGAGAACCAGGTTGTTCATTATTGCTGTGATTAGCCATAATTACCCCCGTGAAACAATAAAGTTCTTTCGGCTGATCATGTCGTCTTCAATCACTTGGATGTCGTGATCCTCAAAACTGAAATCTTCCAGCGTCTCTTTGAGCAAGCTGACGGCTTCATAAAAGGCAGCTTCAGTTATCCCTAGGCGAGCATGGGCACGCTCCAACTGATCGTTTGTGTAACTTGCCGGACCACCCATAATCGAGGGAGGCAATAAAGCGTGTTTGGTGATCGATCAGGCGGCGCATGTCAATATTTACGAAATACGGGCTGGTGATTGGTGAATCCAGCACCTTATCATAGAAGCTGGAAACAATCCGGTTTACTTTTGCAAATCCTCCATACCGCTCAAAAATACTTCTTTTCATGATTTAATTAACTCCTTGCCCCACTTGAAATCGATTGGCTGAGCGTCAAATCGTGGATGATGGGGGAATAAAAACGCCCCAGATTATACCTTACATTTAAGGTATTGTATATCTTTTTTACCTGTTGTTTGGTAGGAAATTTTCAATTCCAGTGGGCAGAAAACGATCGGTTGGCAAACTAATCCAGGAGTGAAACAGTATAGGTTCGCAATTCAGAATTATAGAATAGGATGTAAATCCAGGATAATTCGGGAAAGTCTCTTATAGTCATCAGGTTTACTCAAAGCAGTTGATGAGCACACAGTGACCTGGATGGCATTCAAGTCAGATAAAATTACTTGCGCACCAATTAACTTTTCTAGTGAGTGAGTGGTTGCTAAAGCTATTACGGGAATTCCCCCAGCAGCCGCGGCTTCAATCCCTACAGGCGTATCTTCAACCACCAGACATTCTCTGGGGTCAACACCAATCTGCTCAGCAGCCAGTAAATAACCATGCGGGGCTGGTTTCCCATGTTGAACTTGATCACCACTAATCAGAATTCTGGGTTCCGGTAGGTTTGCAGCTCGGAGTTTCGCCAAAGCAGTCTCACGTCTAACCGAGGTGAATACACTCCAGCTTTCGGGTGGGAGTGATTTTAAGAGGAAGGCAGCACCACTAATGGGGCGTAAACCTTCGATTGCGGTCGCCTCCTGCTCTTCTAAGTACTGCACCTCTGCAAATACATCTAGATGAGGAACCAACTGTTTAACAGCTTCTTCTGTTCGCGCTGTTATCGCCAAAGTATCCAAATCAGGGTGGTTTAGACCATGTATTCTAGCCCACTCTCGCCAGATTCGTAGAACTCCGGGGATTGAATCAACCAAAACGCCATCGAGATCAAATATGATAGCCTGGCATTCAAGCTGCATCATGACTACCTCCACATGGAGAATGCTTATCTCTTTGTTCTCATCGAGGCATTACCATACTCAAGTATATCCACAAATTTCGTGACCAACAAGCAAATGTTCAGCCACACTTAGGTATTGAGATCTTCGAGCTGTTCCCGTCTTCATTGACATCAAGCAACCCCTGGGTTATATTTCCTTATATGGTCTTCGATAAGCTCAAGAAGCTGATGCCTCTTGGTTTGATTATCATCATTTCCCTTGCCTGTTCCCTTCCTAACCAATTATCATTCGATTTTCTGGGTGCTCCCTCTGCCACAAGATCGCCTACGCCTACCTCCACAAGCACAATCCCTCCGACCAACACTCCAACTCCGACACCACAACCTACCCCAACACCCTCTCCAGCTTTTCGTATTCAACACGGTCAGCAAGCGGTTTTTAATGGGGATTGGGATCAAGCTATTATTGAATTCAACCTGGTCTTATCTTCCGAGAGTGAAGCGGATGTTCGCAGTACCGCCTTATTTGAGCTGGGGCGAACATATTTCCATGCTGGAGAGCATCAACTTGCCCTGGAATCCCTGGAAACGCTGCTCAGTGAATATCCAGATTCTGCCCTTCTTGCGGACACCTATTTCAGTCTTGGTCAGGTCTATACTGCGCTGGGTTTACACAACCAGGCAGCGGTTTCCTTTCAAAATTACCTTCAGGCGAGGCCTGGAGTGATTGATGCCACCATCCACGAGATGGCAGGCGATGCTCTGCTGGCAGCCGGTGATTATTCAGGCGCCATTTCAGAATACCAGAAATCTCTGGCAGCACCTCGTTTGGATGACAACCTCAGTCTGGAAATCAAGATCGGTCAAACTTATACCGCTTCTGGAGACTTTTCGACTGCCATTGTAGTATACCGGGATGTCTATAACCGCACCAGCAGTGATTTCACCAGAGCCCAAATGAACCTGTTAATGGGCCAGGCATATACAGCCCTAGGCGAAATGGATCAGGCTTACAACGTATACCAGGATTCAGTCAACAAGTACCCACACGCCTATGACTCCTTCCAGGCGCTTCTAGCTTTAGTGCAAGCTGGCATTCCAGTCGACCAGTTCCAACGCGGCTTGATAAATTACAATATCCGTCAATATGGGGTCGCATTGCTGGCATTCGATCGCTACTTGCAGTCAGACCCTGAAGACCGCGCCATCGGCTACTATCATCGCGGTCTCACTTACCGGTTTCTAGGTCAACCACAGGATGCTCTCGAAGATTTCGAAAGAGTGATCGTCAATTATCCAGAGCACAGCTCATGGGCTGACGCCTGGGAGCAGATAGCCACAGTCCAATGGCTAAACCTTCAACAGCCTCTTACAGCCATCCAGACATATGCAAATTTCGTTGAAGCTAACCCAGAGCATCCTCGCTCCTCTGACTTCCTTTTTCAGGCTGGCAACATTGCCGAACGCAGCGACAACCTGGAACGAGCTGCTTTGCTGTGGGAAAAACTGGCTCGTGATTACCCCTCCTCAACCAATGCTTTTCGGGCTCTTTTTCTGGCTGGGATCACCCGCTGCCGATTAGAAGATTACACCTCTGCGTTAAATAATTTTCAACGCCTCGTGAATATTTCTGCAACCCTCAAAGAGCGTTCACAAGCTCATTTCTGGGTAGCAAAAGCCCATCAAGCTGTCGGGGATCACGAAGCATACATATTGTCTCTCCAACAAGCTGCCGCTGCTGATCCCACAGGCTATTATAGTGAACGCGCAGCAGACCTGCTGGCTGGAAGGGCACCATTCACACCTCCTGTGGATTACGACCTTTCCTTTGATGAAAACGCTGAACGGGCAGAAGCTGAAGCCTGGACACGAACTGTCTTCAACATCCCAGCCGAGGTTGACCTGTCAACCCCAGGCCCTTTGGTCGAAGATGCCCGCTTTATAAGGGGGAACGAATTGTGGAGATTAGGACTTTATCAAGAAGCACGTTTGGAGTTTGAGGATTTACGCCTCGGTATGCAGCACAACCCAGCCAACACCTATCGGTTGGTTAATCACCTGAAAGACCTGGGGTTATATCGTTCAGCCATCTTCGCTGCCCGCCAGGTGCTTACCCTGGCTGGCATGAACAATGCGCAGACATTGAGCGCGCCGGTTTACTTCAACCGCATTCGCTTTGGTGTTTACTACCGTGAATTGGTTATCCCAGCAGCACAGGAGTACGAAATTCATCCCCTTTTACTTTATAGCTTGATGCGCCAGGAAAGCCTGTTCGAGGGCTTTGTCACTTCCCATGCTGGGGCTCGCGGTCTCATGCAGATCATCCCATCAACAGGTCAGGAACAAGCCAACCGGGTGGGTTGGCCTCAGGATTACACCTCAGAAGACCTCTACCGGCCAGTCGTCAGTGTCAAATTAGGTGCAGATTACCTGAAGCGGCAGCTCAATTTCTTGGGAGGCGATATTTATGCTGCCTTGGCAGCTTACAATGGTGGTCCTGGAAATTCTGCTGCATGGAAAACGCTTGCACCTGACGATCCTGACCTTTTCCTGGAAGTCATCCGCTTCGAAGAGACCCGCAATTACATCCGCGCTATCTATGAGGTGTTCAATATTTACCGCAGGATTTACGACCGCAGCCCTTAGTTCTACTCTCCTTCAAAAGATGTCGTAACAATTTTTATTAGCTTGAAGCCTCCCATCTCGGGTGACCCTGAATTTTATATATACACATCATTCTTAAGGTATCCCCACTTCTCTGGACAGGTAGCCACACCTAATGGAAAAATTAAAACCGACCGCATTAACAATATGCATTGCGGTCGGTTACGCTATTTGCTCCCTCTGGTCCCCAGCGTCCAAACACAGAACCAGGAATCACAGCTTCCGCACATATTAGATAATATATATCAGAATAGCAATTTGATCCTATAGAAGAATTTCTTAATTGAGTCAAGCACCAATTTCATCTTTAACCTTAAATATTTCAATATAAATTTTGATTCTTCATCTTGGTTATCACAATACTTGATGATGATTAAAAAATTTGTTATAGTATTCATCAAATTTCTACCCTCTTATCCATCTGGCCAACAAGGCATTAGCATATTGGGTTTACTCAACGAGGATTGCAGTAACAAAAACACAAATGGACAAATATTCCGCCGATGTAGTCATCTGCGGCGCTGGGATTGCTGGCATTTCAGCAGCTTACCACCTGACCGTCAAGCACAACATACGTGATGTCGTGATCATCGACGAACGCGCTCCTATGTCGCTTACCAGCGACAAATCCACCGAATGCTATCGCAATTGGTGGCCAGGTCCTGGGAACGCCATGGTAGCCTTCATGAACCGCAGCATTGATCTGCTTGAGGATCTGGCACTGGAGAGTAACAACATTTTCCAGATGAACCGCCGCGGTTATGTCTTCCTGACCGCTGACCCCAACCAAGCCGTGCAGTACAAGCAGATCAGCCAGGAGATATCTACTTTGGGTGCTGGACCTCTGCGCGTCCATCAAAAAAAACCCGTTGTCCCACCTTATATGCCTTCCCCTAACGAAGGTTTTCAAAGAGTGCCATCTGGGGCTGATTTGGTCTTAGACGCAGACCTGATTCATGCTCAATTTCCTTTTATCAGCAATCGGGCAATTGCGATGCTGCACCCACGTCGCTGCGGATGGTTGAGTGCTCAACAGTTGGGGGCATATTTGCTTACCAATGCACGCTCCCAGGGAGCCCGCTTGTTGCGCGGTAAAGTCACCGATGTGAAAACTCAGGGTAGCAGAGTTTCATCCGTAGCAGTCCAGGGAGAAAACCTCCGCTTTGAGGTCGCTTGTGATAATTTCGTGATCGCCTCAGGCCCTTTCCTCAAAGAGACTGCCAAGATGATTGGGATTGAACTCCCAGTTTTCAACGAATTGCATGGCAAAGTAGCCATGGGCGACCCATTAAAAATAATCCCTCGGAATGCTCCCTTATTGCTGTGGAGTGATCCCCTCAATCTAACCTGGAGTGATTCGGAACGCAGAGAATTAGCTGCTGATCCACAAACGCACTGGATGACTGAGCAAATGCCATCTGGTATTCATTTCCGTCCCGAGGGAGGCGAGGACAGCCCCATCTTGCTGATGCTGTGGACTTACGATTTAACACCTAGAGAACCGATCTGGCCACCAGTATTTGACCACTTTTACCCTGAGGTAGTTCTACGCGGCTTGATTACCATGGTTCCAGGTTTGACTGCCTATCTAGATCGCATGCCTAAACCATACGTGGACGGCGGCTATTACTGCAAGACAAAAGAGAATCGTCCTTTGATTGGTCCGCTTCCAGTGGAAGGTGCATTCCTTTTCGGTGCATTATCAGGTTTCGGAATCATGGCAGCTATGGCTGGAGGTGAGCTGCTTGCCGCTCACCTGACTGGAAGTAATCTTCCTGACTACGCAGAAGCTTTCCTGCTAAGCCGCTACCAGGATCCAGCCTACCAGGCTCTTCTGGATGACTGGGATGTGACCAGCGGACAGTTGTAATTAGATACTTAGCAAATATAATTTTCGCTGGGTATTTTTATCAATATCCTCCAAATATTAAAAACCGGTGAGGAACGCTTTCTTTACTATGCTAAAAAATCTAAAAATTGGTAAAATTATTACAATGAAGAACAAATCCATTTGGTAGTGTAACGCGAATGGAAAGCTCCAGGTCGGAGGGATAGTACGACCTGGCAAAAGTAGAAGAACCAATCAGGAACCGAATAGTTGACTCAGTTTCCAACTTGACTGATGCATCAGATCATCAGCATCCATTTCACGGAAGGCCGTAAGGGTGTTCTGCAGCATGCTGATGACAT
>JACUUU010000055.1 GCA_014859065.1 Anaerolineales bacterium | reverse complement strand
CTCAGACGACCTAACCCATTCGATCTTGTGTGAGTGGGCTAATCGAGATAGGAGGGTGCGAGTTATAAACCAACCTCATAGGGGAATTCTATCCGCATTGAACTCTGGGTTGCAGGCATGCAAATCTCCATATATAGCTCGAATGGATGCCGATGACCATTCTCTCCCAGAGAGGTTTGAACACCAGGTGGCTAATCTAGATAAACATCCTGATACAGCGGTGGTTGGTTGTCTGGTGAGAGGCTTCCCTCCCCAAAAAGTTCGCGAAGGTTTTCAAATCTATCTATCCTGGTTGAATTCTCTAGTGAGTGATGCGGATATTCGGCGGCAAATTTTCGTGGAAAGCCCTTTTGCCCATCCAAGTGTGATGATGCGAAAAGACTGGCTAGACCGGGTTGGAGGTTACCGGGAGATGGGTTGGCCCGAGGATTATGATCTGTGGTTAAGGCTTTATCTTGTCGGGGCAAGATTCTTAAAAGTGGAGAAATTTCTGCTTGAATGGAGAGAATCACCCGAAAGACTAACACGCAGTGATCGTCGCTACTCGGTGGAAAACTTCCTAAGGGCAAAAGCTCATTATTTGACCAAAGGCCCCTTGTTCAATTGCGATTCTGTAATTGTGTGGGGTGCTGGTATGACAGGCAGGCGTTTGAGCAAACATCTCATTCGTGAGGGTGCATCTCTGGTAGCTTTTGTGGATGTCGACCCCAAAAAAATCGGTCGAACTCTGCGGATGCTCCCTATCATTGATCCGAAAAATCTACCCAACTATTTGCAAAGATATCCTAAAACAAAAGTTTTAGCGGCAGTTGGGGCTCGTGGTGCACGACAGCTTATCCGCCAACAGCTGAATTCGATGGGTTTACAAGAGGGCAAGGATTGGTGGGGGGTTGCATAGAGGATTCATTTATTTCCCTTTCATGAAATCGACTGATAGGTACAAGCGGGCGAAATATTTATTCTAAGTATAGAATGGAGTCAAGAATGGACTTGAGTAAAAAACTAATAGCCGGGATGAAACGCGAGGAGACCTTTCATATACAGGATGAACATGCAGCAATTCATGTTGGAAGTGGATCGTTAAAAGTGCTGGCTACACCCTGGATGATTGCATTTATGGAACGTGTTTCTCACCGCATGCTGGCAGAACACCTTTCTGAAGGTTATTCCTCTGTAGGGGCGATGGTCACTGTTCGCCACCTTGCTCCGACTCCGATAGGCAGTCCCATTCGAGTTCAAGCTGAAATCACAGAGGTAGACTTTCCCAAGGTGAAGCTTGTCATCACCGCATGGGACGGGAAAGAACAGGTTGGCACTGGCGATCACTTACGTGTGGTGATTGAAGAAGCAAGTTTCCATCAGCGGATCGAAGCAAAAAGAAAATACCTGCAACAACTAAATCTTTGAGCATCCAATGCCCTTGTTGTCTGAGAATACACTTTCAACTAAGAGCTTGGTTTAGAAATTACCTAGATACAGTTGAGTATAACCGACTCAGAAGGCTGGTTCTAACACTAGGAGCTGGTGATTGATATGATCTCTGTCTTATACGATGGGTGGCCACTCATTTATGAACCAGAAAGCCTTTCAACGATGCACCTAATGACATTATTGGCTTACATTCCACCTCAGGTCAATCCAGTTGTTGCGCTGCCAGCTCCTGCACCTTCTTGGCTTCCGGATGTCACCACACTTGTCAAAGAGACCCCCAACAATTCTCTGGCAAAGTTGGTCTGGGAACAAAAAATTTTGCCAGGACTATCCAGGAAGTTAAATATTCAATTATTACATCTGACCACAAAGAATATCCCATTTGTCAGAGCAGATATTAGTGTGATCAGCCCAGCAATTTACGATTTCTTACCTGGTCATTCCTACAGCGCCGCGTCAAGTTCTGATCTGGTTCCACGGAATTTGAGCCGTCAGGCAGATGACCGGTTTATTGACCGCATCCGAGCAGCGCTCTCGCAGGGAGGGTTGGTTAGGGCACGCACGGTCTTTTGGCCTGAAGACATTGCTGGTATGGAGTTGTCTTTACCAATTACGCCCTTACCTCCAGCAATACCCCCAGGTTTTTTGCCCAAAAAACCTGAATCGCCGCAAATTGGTTTCCATGATGCAAATATCGAACTCCCGGACGCTTATATCCTTTACCATGGTCCTTTTGACACTCGATCAATCTACCGGTTGCTGAAAGCCTGGAGTTGGGCGGCTGGCCCGATCGGAGAACAGTTCCCTTTGCTTCTTTTAGGTGTGAGTTTAAACCAACGCAGGCAAATTGAATCGATCTTGGCAAAAACTGACTTTGGTACTACCATCCAATTTGCCTTGGATATACCTCCCCCGATAATCCCAGTTATTTATCAGAATTGTTCGGCCCTGATTCATCCGACGGAAGCTTCTCCATGGGATGGACCGATAAGATTTGCTATGGTATGTGGAAAACCGATTATTAGCGTGGAAAGCCCAATGGTGAAAGCCATCGTTGGGCCAGCGGCCTACCTGGCTCCAATGGATGATGACCGCACTATAGGTGCAGGGATAATATCTGTTATCGTAGAAGAAGAGTTCTGGATGAACCTGGCAGAGGCTGCCCGAAAAAGATCGGCTGCGTGGATAAGTAAAGATTTCTCCGAATCACTATTAACTGCTTATCAACAATTAGCGGAGATCAAATAAAATTTCAAGCCTCTTTGTTAAGCCTTCCTTGTTGACCGGTTAATTTTTCCCACAATGAGGGCAAGGATTATTCCGCCCAGCACGAGCACGAAACCTAACAACCCTAACATTGTAGAGTTCCCTCCCCCGTTGGATTCAGGGAACCTGGCGATGGTCTCTGAGCTCGCTTGAGCGCCAAAATCGAGCAAAGTTCTTGAACCGGGTTGCAAAGGCAAGGTGTGGGTCAAGACGGTAGTAGGGTTATATCCTTCTGGAACAGCAACACTAACGGTATACTCGCCTTCGGGCAGCTCTTCAAAGCATTGCGGTTCAAACCCTGGCAGTGTTGTCTCAGTGAATGATATTGAATCAGCTTGATTGGATATACTGATAGCTCCACCAGGAATTGATGGCTCGTCCTGTTGCCTCCTAGAATCCCCATTCAGGTCGTTGAATAAAAAGACACATAATGTGCCGCTTCCCGGCTGAGGTGATGGGGTGGGTAGAAGCTCTTCCGGAGTCGGGCTTGGTCCGGGGGTAGAAATCTCATCTGCAGGTCCTCCTAAACCAAGTAAAATTTCATCTCCTGGCTGGGGAATGGCATCAATGGTGGCGTTATTCAAAGCCAGCAGCTGATCTAATTCAATGCTGAAAATTGCCGCGATGAGCCACCAGGAATCATCTTCTTGAACGATGTAAATAATCCTTCCATCTGGGCCAGGAGTTGGAGATGGAAAAACAGTCAATTGGCTTTCTGGAGCAGCCAGTGATATTGCGTTACCACTAATAAGCATAAACAAGGTTATTAAAACCAGGATGAATAGAGGTATCAGAAAGGATTTCTTATTGCTGTTCATGGTAAAGCTGATTATACAATGGTTTCCGATGATCCCATACCTTTTCTAAGCAATTTCAACGCTAAAAGTGCCAGGAGATTAAATAGGACAGCAACCAGGACGCTTCTGAAGATGCTGGGGTCTTTACCAGGAATATATAATAATGGCACTAGAAATGCGCCAAGAGCGCGGCCGAGCGACAGCCCCCCCACATAAACAGCCATTAAAGTTGCTCTTGCCGTTGGAAGTATCTCGGTCATCAAGGGGATACTGCTTACCAGGGTAAATTCGAAAGTTATATAGAATAGGAATAAACCAAGTAACGCTCCAGACACATTACGTCCTATTATGGGAAGAGACAAGGCAGCCAGGCAATTAAAGGCTAGACCCAGCCCTACCGCTCTTATTTTTCCAAGCCGGTCGGTGAATCCCCCTGACAAAGCCTCACCTCCTAACTCTGAAAAACCTATTACTGCAGCTGCTCCTCCCAAGGCAGCAATCATCAGACCAAAGGCATCTTCCATCCAGACACCAAAAACCAAATTAATGACTTCGTTGGCTGCACTTGCCAGGAGACCAATGGATAAGCCTGCTATTGCAGGTCCGTACGTCAGTGTGCTGCGCAGATTCTGGATTATTGAAGGTCTTACTTTAAGAGGATTTGGATCTTTCGGAAGCCACCAATATAAAAAACCCAAAGAAAATATTCCTAATAACGCTAATAGGGGAAAAGGTGCTAGCCAACCCTGGCGTGAAATGAGGAACGCGACGAATGGCATCCCCAGGATAAAGCTTGTGGACCAGCCCAACTCTGTCGCTGCCAATACTCTACCTCGCTGCTGGTAAGCAACTCGATCTCCGATGTATGCCTGCATTGCTGGATCGAAGGCATACTTCCCTAACGTGGAGAGAATTAAGCCGATTAGAAACCCTATATATGTGGGAAAGAAAACTACCAGTGTGAGACCACTCGAGAAAAGCAGCAGTCCAAACAGCATACCAGCTTTCCTTCCTCGGTTATCTGCAACAAAAGCCAGGAATGGACCAAAAGCACCTGCCAATCCACGTAAGGTCATGACCAGGGAAAGCGCAGGCAGATCCACTCCCAAACCGCGACCAAACGCAGGTAGGAATGGGTATACCATGCGATAAGCAGTATTCATCACCGTTCTGGTTGCAGAAAAAGCCAGAACTTGGTAGCGCAGGCGGATCAAGGTTTAATTATCTTAACATTGGGATATTTACCCCATGGCGCCTGGCAGCCTCGATCGCCTCGGGGTAATTCGCATCAACATGGCGGACAATCCCCATACCTGGATCGACTGTAAGTACTCGTTCCAGGCGGCGGGCAGCCTCAGGGGTTCCATCCGCTACTATCACTTGACCTGCATGTTGGGAAAAGCCAATACCCACTCCGCCACCGTGATGGAAAGAAACCCATGTAGCCCCGCAAACTGCGTTGATCAAGGCATTCAGGATCGCCCAGTCGCTTACCGCATCAGAACCATCTAACATACCTTCAGTTTCACGATTAGGGGAAGCTACTGAACCAGCATCAAGATGGTCTCGACCTATAACGATGGGGGCTTTTACAACAGCTTTCGCAACCAACTCATTAAAAACCATGCCAGCTTTAGCTCTCTCACCATAACCGAGCCAGCAGATACGTGCAGGAAGACCTTGGAAAGGCACCTTTTCACGTGCCAATCTAAGCCAGCGATGAAGGTGTTCGTCGTGTGGGAAGAGATCTACAACCGCCTCGTCGGTTCGATAGATGTCTTCAGGGTCACCAGATAGGGCAACCCAACGGAATGGGCCTTTGCCCTCACAAAAAAGCGGTCGAATGTATGCGGGGACAAAACCCGGGAAGGAAAAGGCATCTTTGACACCAAATTCGAAGGCGCGTTGGCGAAGGTTGTTGCCATAATCAAACACTTCCGCCCCGGATTTTTGAAAATGCAGCATGGCTTTTACATGATCAGCCATGGATTTCATCGCCAGCTGGGCATAAGCCTCGGGATCTTTTTCCCGCAATTCTTCAGCTTCGCTTACATCCATCGCTGAGGGAATATACATGTGTACGTCATGGGCAGGAGTCTGGTCAGTTACTACATCTGGAGTAACACCACGGATAGCAAGTTCAGGATAGATTTCAGCAGCATTGCCAATCAATCCAACCGAGAGCGGTTTTTCATCTTCAACAGCTTGCTCTACCCGCGTCATGGCTTCCTCCAGGGTGTCGACTACTACATCAACATAGCCAATCTCATGACGACGTCTGGCTCTCTCAGGGTCAACTTCTACGATTAAGCCAACTCCCTCGTTCATAGTGATCGCTAGAGGTTGGGCGCCACCCATTCCCCCTAAACCAGCTGTAAGCACAAACTTTCCCTTTAACGAATTCCATCCCCGCTGCCTGGCAAGTGAGCCGAATGTCTCATATGTACCTTGCAGAATGCCCTGGGTTCCGATATAGATCCAGCTTCCAGCTGTCATTTGACCAAACATCATCAAGCCTTTCGCCACGAGTTTGTCGAAGTGGGATTGGGTAGCCCAATGAGGTACAAGGTTGGAGTTTGCAATCAATACCCGCGGCGCGTCAGCATGTGTTTGGAAGATTGCTACTGGTTTTCCAGATTGGATCAACAGGGTTTCATCGTTTTCAAGCTGGGATAAGCTTTCTAAGATCACATCGAAAGATTCCCAATTGCGGGCAGCCTGACCGCGTCCCCCATAGACAACCAGATCTTGTGGTCGTTCCGCCACATCTGGATCCAAATTATTCTGGATCATCCGGAATGCTGCTTCGGTCAACCAGGATTTACAAGTTAGCTGGGGACCGCGTGGAGAACGTACGATTCGTTGACCTGACATGTATACCTCCTTCTAAAAATAGAAATTCCCCTCCAGAAGTGATTATACGACTGAAGGGGAAACTGAGCGACAGTAAATTTAAATCATTAATCCAACATACGCCTAGGTGGTTCAGGCAGGGAGTAAATATAAACTTCTCTATCGTCATAGCGCTCCACCCTACCTGCTCGCACCAATATATCCAGCTCGTCGTCTCGGATAGCGTGGCTTAAATCAGCTCTGCTACATTGGATAAATTCACCAGAAAAAAGATCTTGGGCAAGATCCTCATCCCATTCCAGGACTGGTGTCCCATTATTGAGTATATAGATTAAGTGGCGATTGAAGGATTTTCCAATGGGCATACATCACCTTAACGTATGCCCATCATACCGTAAATCCGATGAAAATGCAATCAAAGTACTGAATTTATTTGTCAGGCTGATTCGCTTTTCCCGTTGGAATTCAGGATATGACCAAAAGTAGTTTTCTCGAGCCGTTCCACTAATTCAGATTGAGCTTCACAAAAGATGGGGTGTATTGGGCAATTTTGACCAAAAAAACATAAACTAGAATCAAGTACACATTCGTTGAGCAAGATTGGGCCATCGATTGCTTCCACCACTTCAAGCAGCGAAATATTTTCTGGTGAACGTGCTAATGAAACTCCTCCTCTGGCTCCTCGAGAAGTATGCAGTAACCCAGCTACCGATAATTGCGATACAATCTTAGCCAAAAAAGATGGTGGAATATGTTCGTCTTCAGCAATTTGACTCGTTGCTGCCCTGCGGTCCATACCTAATTTAGCCAAATGAAGTACTGCTCGCATAGCGTAATCAGCTTGTCTAGTAATTTGCATAGAAAATCTCCCTAAATGGTATTAACGATAGGATTTGTCAATGATATTTTAGAGTAATTTGAGCCGAATTACAAGTGACAGACATCATCGCTAGAGGATGACCTTTTACGTGAAAAACAGGTAAAATTGTGGTAATATTGCCAGGCAAGATTGAAGAAATTACCTCAATATATGTTAATAAATGAAATTATGAATCTGGGGATTTTTGAATACAAGGTGGCAGCTAATCTAGAGCTCCCTTTACCCCTCTTGGTCGTTAAGACACACACAAGAAACCAATACTCGTGGAGGCTTATTCTATGAAACAAATCTGTGTGGTGGGCGTTGGTTACGTAGGTCTTGTCACCGCTGCGTGCTTTGCAGACCTTGGTAACCGAGTAATCGCCCTCGATATTGACGAAAAACGTATCGAAGGTTTAAAGCGTGGGGAAATGCCAATCTATGAACCTGGATTGGCAGAGCTGGTTGCCCGAAATGTTCATGCTAATCGATTGTTTTTCACCACATCCTACTCAAAAGCATTAGAAAAAACCGAATTTGCTTTTGTCTGTGTGGGCACCCCATCCGGCGTAGATGGAGAAGCGGATTTACGCCATGTGGCTGAATCAGCCAGGGCTATTGCCCAACACATGAAAGAGCCGCTTATCATCATTAACAAATCCACTGTCCCGGTCGGCACAGGCGACTGGGTAGCTGATATCGTTCGCGGTCACCAGGTTAATGAGATCCCATTTTGGGTAGTCTCCTGCCCTGAATTCCTTCGGGAAGGTTCAGCAATCAGTGATTTCATGTCACCTCATCGCACCGTCTTAGGCTCTTTAGATCGCGAGGCTGCTGAGAAAGTTGCCCAATTGCACCTACCATTACGCTCCCCAATCATGATCACAGACCTGCGCACAGCAGAGATGATCAAATACGCCTCCAATGCATTCTTAGCTACCAAGATATCTTTCATCAATGAGATAGCCAATATTTGCGAAGAGTTAGGAGCAGATGTAAAAGAAGTCGCAGTTGGTATGGGATATGATAAGCGCATCGGGCCATTTTTCCTCGATGCTGGGTTGGGCTATGGTGGTTCATGTTTCCCCAAAGACGTAAAAGCACTGGCATACATGGCAGCTGAAAAGGGACGCCACCCACAACTGCTTCACGCCGTAATGGATATCAATAATGACCGGCGACCTATGGCAGTTAATCGTCTTCATCAGATGTTGGGGGATATCCGAGGTAAATCCATCGGTCTGCTTGGTCTTTCATTCAAAGAGAACACTGATGATATGCGCGATGCTCCATCTGTTGATATTGCCAAAGCGTTGTTAGCTCTAGGAGCGAAGATAAGGGCGTACGATCCGGTGGCAATGGAAGTCGCCAAACCGATGATGCCTGAAGTTGAAATGTGCCCCGACCCCTATACGATGGCACAAGGTTGTGATGCCTTGTTGGTGATTACTCCCTGGAATGAGTTTAAACAGCTTGATCTGGAGAAAATTCTTGGATTGATGAATCAACCTGTGTTTTTTGATGGTCGCAACATCTATGACCCTGAAAACATGAGCCGGTTGGGATTCAATTACCTGGGTTTAGGGCGTGGATACAATTCTCAAAAAACTGATAATACACTAACGCATGTCCCAGAGGCAACAGCTTCACCTTAATCGGGACACGTATTGTTCCCAATCGACTCCTGGGGAGGCTGAAAGCAAACGCTCTTGATCCTATATGTTTTCCCTTCAACAGGGGTTTCATTTTTCAAACGGATATGACTTCAGACCACCCGCCAGTTTGCGATTACGATGGTTCAGATTATCAAACCACATTCTGGGATCAGTCCGATCGCCAATATGAAGATCTGGTTGAAGCCATCGCGCTCAAACGCTTATTGCCACCTGGTGGCAAGATTCTGCTTGAATTAGGGGCCGGAGCGGGCAGAAACACATCGCGCTACCATCAATTCGATCGCATTGTATTATTAGATTATTCGATAACCCAATTGAAACTTGCTCAGGAACGATTAGGGAAAAGCAATCGCTATTTATATGTAGCTGGTGACGTTTACCGATTGCCTTTCAGTCCTGGCTCATTTGAGGCCGCCACAATGATACGGACTTTTCACCACATGGCGGATCCACAGAGAGCATTGATGGAAATCAGAAATGTAATTCAACCTGGTGGCGTTTTCATCCTCGAATATGCTAACAAACGAAACCTCAAAGCCATTGTCCGCTTCTTACTGCGCAAACAATCATGGAACCCCTTTAGCCCTGAGCCAGTTGAATTTGCCACTTTAAATTTTGATTTTCATCCTAAGACTGTTGATAGATGGTTGCAGAGCAATGGTTTTATCATAAAAAAGCGGCTGACCGTTTCACATTTTCGACTCGCATTGTTAAAAAGGTTGTTCCCTCTAAAGGTGTTGGTGGGATTAGATTCACTCGCGCAGTGGACAGGGGATTGGTGGCAGCTAACACCTAGCGTATTCGTTTTGGCGATACCAGAAGGTGAACCATCCCCCGTGAACTCATCCGGGATATTTCACTGCCCAGAATGCAGGCGGTCACACCTTGAAGAGAGGCAAGATATTTTGCTATGCCCTGTGTGCCAGCGCACATGGGCGATCCACGATGGCATCTATAATTTCAGGGCGGCAATTTAAAAGTATTGGGATATCCTCTTGTTGAAAATATTTCTGATTTAAACATATTTTGAAAGCAATTATCTCTTTTGGTTGTCTTGTCCCAGTTCGTGACGTTTTTCCACTACCCAGAAATGAGACAATCCAAATCGCCGTAGCGGTGTTGCCTCCATCCACTGAAGCAGCTTCCTCAATACCTTGCCAAAGCGTGGAAAGCGGGCAATAATATTGTCATAACCACCGAAAATTACGGTCTGTTGGATTAATGTAACTGGCATCCCGGAAAATAATTCTTCCAAATCACTTTGAGAATAGACACGCACATGGGGAGCGAAGCGGTTGCGGATGGACTTGGGCAGATAATTGATCAGGGGAATGTTGCCAAAGTGGTATCTGCCTCTAAAATAAACTCCGTGAGTTTCAAATGGGTATCCCCGGTTAGGTACAAAGATAATTATCCGCCCCCCCCGAGAAGCTACACGCACCATTTCTTTAATTGCTATGCGATCGTCATGGACATGTTCCAAAACTTCATGGCTTAAGATGATGTCAAAAGTTTCATCTTGAAAGGGCAAAAACTCACTTTTCGCTCCTAAAACATGTTGAGAGCGTAAATGTGCCTGACCGGCGCGTTCTAGATCGTACTCCAATCCTACAACCATTCCTGCATGGGGCACTAAGTGTTCTACATACATTCCCACCCCGCAACCATTTTCAAGCACACAACCTTTGATTAATTCTGCACTTGCCTCCAGGATCATTTGCATGCGTCGCTTTTGACCTTCTCGCCATACATAAGAGGGTTCTCCCTGAAGAGCTGCTTTTTCCAGGTCGCGTGGTTCCCTAAACTCGTTCAATGCAAACTCCATTCAGGATTGATTCTAATGTCGTGGAAATATATCTCAATGTCGCAGAATGATTGATTATCAGACCACAAGAAGATGGACAAATATTTGCCTCCTCCAACAAATTGGCTGTGGGATGTGTGTGTAACTCTGCAAGATTTGAAAATTTGGTTCTCCATGCTGCTAATTTTTTGTGTTTTTCTAAGTGGGTTGATTCAAAGACATTTTTAAAAAAGCAGTTCTTACCTGAGTTTGCGAGTATAGCCGCAGCGCTAATATTTTGCGAACCAGTTTCATTGAGGGGGGTCGAAAAGCTCTCATAGTTTATCCGGGAATATCCGGTTTTATTCCCCAATGGATGGCTACTGTCCCCAACATTAAGCGGCGAAATCCCACATGTCTAAAGCCAGCCAATACCATGCAAGCTGCCAATTGTTCTGCCAAAAGGAAATTTTCAGTAGATTGAGGTAGATATGTGTACGCAATTCTATCGCCGGTAATGAGAGCACCCAGGTATGGGATCACTTTATGTAGGTGGAAATTCGTCAAAGGTCTTAGCAAGCTCTTGACGGGTCGAGTGGTATCCAAAATCACAATCTTTCCACCCGGTTTTAGAACCCTGTGCTGCTCAAATAAGGCGTGATCGATGTCGCTCACATTCCTCATTAAAAACCCGGAGACGATGGCAGAAAAAGTATTGGTCGGAAAAGACAGGCAAAGCGCGTCAGAAGCCGCCCATTCTATTGGCATCTGCTTATTTTTCGCTTTGCCAACAAGCAACATCTCCAAAGTGAAATCTGCCGCCACACACTGACAATCAGGGTGAAGCAGGAGAGCTTCTTTAGCTAGGTCCCCGGTGCCTGCGCCTAAGTCGAGGAGCAAACTTCCCACAGGAAGGTTTAGCCGTTGGACAACTTCTTGCCGCCAACGGATGTCCTGCCTAGCGGTCATGATCCGGTTCATAAGATCATAATGTTTGGAAAGGCGGACGAACATCCCTTGAACATGTTGAGCTTTACCTGAACCCGATAGATATTCCACGTTACCAATCCCCTTTTTGACCTATGTTCTTGATATAGTATAATAAATAAGTAATCAATAGTATAGGAGGGGAAACAATATAAACCTCTCCTGCACCAGCGCAAATCTTGAGTGGAGATGTCCTTTATTGCCTAAAACATGCTTGGACTGAAGAAAAACTGCAATTATTTCATTTTTCTACTTATTAGTAGGTATGGAAAAACTAAGGGTTGAGGACAAAGTTTATTCGAAAGCCATTTCTTGAGGAGAGCGCAGGTTTTCTGGGCTCTTTTATTATTAAGTATTATTAACCACTCAATTGGCATGGTGAGATCTTCAAGAAGTGGTAGCAAGTTATAACATAATATTATTTTTAGGAGCAATTATTCATGAGTATGGATTTCTTATCCCGCATTTTTGGCATGGTTGTTTTCGCGATCCTGGGGGTTTATGCAGGAGTATATCTATCTGGAATTGATAATGGTGATGCAGAATTATACGCGGTAGTCCTGGGTTTAGTCGGAGCCTTAGCTGGTTTGGTCCTGACACCCTATTTAACCGTACGACCAATGCGCAAATTCCGATCAGTATTGGCTCGCATTTCAGCGCAAACTTTAGTAGCTGGGTTGGCAGGATTAATGACTGGTCTGATTTTCGCCGCCTTGTTGGCATTTCCTCTCTCGCTTCTGCCATCTCCTTTTGGAGACGTCCTTCCGTTTGTTGGCGTGTTGCTGTTCGGTTATCTGGGAATATCCATATTTGTCATGCGTCAGGCAGATATCTTCTCTGTAATGCGGTTAACCATTTTTAAAGGGACGGAAGAATCCAGATCAAGTTCGACGGATGTAAACCGCCCCATCTTGTTAGACACCAGTGTAATCATCGATGGCCGTATCAACGACATTGCCCGGACCGGTTTCCTGGTAGGAACATTATTGATCCCTCGTTTTGTGTTGAACGAGCTGCAGTATATTGCTGATTCATCAGACAGTTTGCGACGACAGCGAGGTCGGCGAGGCATGGAAGTGCTATCTGAGTTACAAAAGGATACTGCTGTGCCTGTGCGTATCAGCGATATAGATGTAGAGGGCGTACGAGAGGTTGATGATAAACTGGTGATCCTCGCCCGTCAGCTGCGCTGTCCGATCCTGACCAATGATTACAACCTTAACCGCATAGCAGAACTTCAAGGAGTGCCAGTTTTGAACGTCAACGAGCTGGCTAATGCAGTTAAATCGGTGCTCTTGCCCGGAGAAGGTCTCATCGTGAACATCATTCAAGAAGGAAAAGAAGCCGGGCAAGGGGTTGCCTATCTTGACGATGGCACCATGGTAGTGGTCGAAGATGGCAAAAACCATTTGAACAAAGAAGTAACGGTTAAAGTCACAAAGATTTTACAAACAGCTGCTGGGCGAATGATTTTTGCTCGTGTAGGGGATCAAGAAGACATAGATGAAAGCTGATGGTTACATCCAGGAATTCCAGAAGTTTTGAGATGTAGTGAGAGGAACAGAGTTGAGTTTCATGAGCGAGAAAAAACCTTGGTATTACCGCTCGTATTTATTCTAATATGAAGGAATGGATCACAGGAAGGAATCCGGTTTATGAAGTGCTACGCGCCAATCGACGCCAGGCTTTCCAACTCTTAATCGCTGAAGGTGCCCAGGTAAAGGGTCGATTGGATGAAATTTTACAGACAGCTAAAAAAAGAAATATCCCCATAAGAAAATCATCTCGCCGCCAACTAGATACCATAACTGCCAATCATCAAGGAATAGGTTTGCAGACCAGTGGATATCCTTACTGCACTATTCACGATATTCTAGATGTGGCCACAAATAGTGCTGAGCCTCCCTTGCTGCTGATATTAGATGCGCTACAAGATCCCCAAAACATGGGCACCCTATTGAGAAGTGCTGAAGCGGTCGGTGTACATGGTATCTTAATACCATTTCGTCGTACAGCAACGGTGACCCCAGCGGTGGTGAATGCATCATCTGGAGCCAGCGAACATTTACTGATCGCCCAAGCCAACTTAGCTCAAGCGATCAGTCAGCTCAAGGCTAAAGGGATCTGGGTAATTGGGTTAGAGAACACTGTTGATGCAAAACTTCCGGATCAGATCGGATTAGAGCAACCGTTAGCCCTGGTGGTCGGGAGTGAAGGTCAAGGCCTCCGTAAATTGGTAAGAGAAGCATGTGACTTGATCATGAATTTGCCCATGCGAGGAAAGATCGGTTCATTAAACGCTGCAGTTGCAGGTTCAACCGCGTTATATTTTGCCTGGAAGGCGCGTGGGTTTCGAAGGTAGCAAATTTCCTTCACATTCCGATAAATTTCTATAGATACCTGTCGCTGTTTTATCGCTAACACTTATCTTCAACTTACTAGACGAATCTTCGCCTCTATGATATACTCCCCACGCTCCCGCCAGAAGGCGGGAGATGTTATGCCCAGCTGGGCAAAAACATATCTCACACGCCTCCTGACCTGTCTCTGCGTGCCGTGGACACGGTGAAAGACAGGGGAGAAGGAGGCGGAGGACTAACGCAAAGGAGTAATAATGGCTGTAATTTCTATGAAAGCGCTTCTGGAAAGTGGTGTGCATTTCGGTCACCGAACCCACAAATGGCATCCTTCCATGAAGCCATATATTTTTACCGAACGTAACGGTATCCATATTATCGATCTTCAAAAAACTGTAAAAGCTCTGGAACAAGCCTACAACCTGGTGCGTGATTCTGTATCCGAAGGTGGTATGCTACTTATTGTAGGTACAAAACGCCAAGCCCAAGAGACTATCCAGTTTGAGGCTGAGCGGTGTGGGATGCCTTATGTTACAAACCGTTGGCTGGGTGGGATGCTTACTAACTGGCGTACTATTCGTCAGCGTGTCAATGAATTAGAACGTCTTGAGCGAATGCGAGATCGCGGGGATTTTACTCGCATTCCTAAGAAGGAGGTCTTACTCCTCAACCGAAAAATGGAACGCCTAGAGATGCTGTTAGGTGGCATCCGTAAAATGACCCGATTACCTGATTTACTGTTCGTTGTCGATGTGAATCGTGAAGAGACTGCTATCCACGAAGCTAACCTCTTGAATATTCCTGTCATTGGTCTGGTAGATACCAACTGCGACCTGCGCAATGTGGATTATGTAATTCCTTCTAATGATGATGCCATTCGTGCCATCAAGCTGTTAGTGGCAAGAATCGCCGATGCAGTTATAGAAGGCCAATCCCTGCGCAAGGAGGAAGAGGAGGAGTATCTCGAGGAAAGAGTTGCTCCTTTGATTGAAGAACCTGAACTCTCTGACGAAGAACTGTTGGGCGAGGCCACACTTGCCAAGATATCGTCTCGCGAAGCAGAGACTGGTGCTGATGACGACTTGCCTGAGGAAATTGAAGAGATCGAAGAAGATGAAGCTGAAGAAGGTGAAGAAGGTGATGGGCACGAAGAGGTTGAAGACGAAGTAGATGTCCTAATTGAAGGTCAGGTGAATGTGCCTGAACCTGAGGTAGCTGAACCTGAAGTGTCTGAATCGACACTTGATAAAGAAGAGCCACCCATATCTGATGAAGAGATAGAGCAAGTGTCAGAGGAAGAAATTCCAGAACCGTTGGATGAGGAAAGTGAAGAAGAATCTAAGGAGGGTGAACAATAGTTATGGCGATATCGATCGAACAGGTCAAGGAGTTACGAGAAGTCACTGGAGCTGGGGTGTTAGATTGCAGAAAAACACTTGAGCAAGTCGATGGAGATTTGAAAAAAGCCATCGAGATATTACGGGAAAAGGGTCTTGCAAAAGCTGCAAAACGAGAAGAGCGAGAAACTTCTGAAGGCGTCTTGGATCTATATTCCCACGGAAATGGCCGTATTGGTGTAATGGTGGAATTAAATTGTGAGACAGATTTCGTTGCTCGGTCACCGGTTTTTAGAGAACTTGCGCATGAGATTGCACTACAGGTTGCTGCCGCAGCACCACTCTATGTTTATCCTGATGATATACCGGAGGAAGTTTTGCAGCAAGAACGCCAATCTGCCCGCCAACTAGGTATAGATGAAGGCAAACCTGAGGCAATTATCGATCGCATCGTCGAGGGTCGTTTAGAAAAATTCAGAGACGAGACCTGTTTACTGCGACAAACGTATGTCCGTGATGATAGTATAACCATCCAGGATTTGCTCAATCAATATATTGCCTCTACTGGAGAAAAAATTGTTGTTGGCCGATTCGTTCGCTGGGAAGTGGGTGAGACGGCATAATCCTGGTTAGACTGAGGGCCAACCAATCGGTTGGCCTTTTCTTTAGGTTTGGAGTATTCTCAATGCAGAAAAAATTAAAATACAAGCGTATTTTGCTCAAGTTGAGTGGTGAAGCACTTGCTGGTCCACAGGGTTTTGGGGTTGATCCTGAACGCGCCGAGGAAATTTCAGATCGCATCCAGGAGGTAAAAGATCTAGGTGTAGGTGTGGCGATAGTCATCGGAGCGGGCAATTTGTGGCGCGGTAGGGTTGGACTGAAACGTGGTATGGATCGCACAACCGCAGATTATATGGGCATGTTGGGTACAATGATTAATGCGCTGGCATTGATGGATGCGATGGAACGA
>JACUUU010000406.1 GCA_014859065.1 Anaerolineales bacterium | reverse complement strand
TGCCAGCAGGTAGGCGAAGATCACTGCCAGACCAACGATGACCGGTGTATCATAAGCTCCGATTGCTGAAAAGTACAGGCGGCCGAGCCCCGGCCAGTTGAAGACCGTCTCGGTGATAATAGCCCCCTGCCACATGTAAATCAGGGTGAAGGCGAAACTGGTGATGATGGCCGGTAAGGTGGGTCTCAATACATACCGACGTTCAATGTCCCCCGAGGATAAACCCTTCGCTTTTGCCATATCCACATAATCCTCGCTGGAGTAAATCAGGAAAAACGTGCGCCACTGGTAGATGGTCAGGAAAATCGAGGATATAACCACCGCGGTGACTGGTAGGATCAGGTGTCTCAACAAACTGAGCAGATATTCCCAATTGTTGGTCGGAGGTGGTGTGCCGATCGCCCCACCGAAAGGAAGGATGCCCAGCACTGCAGCAAAGATAAGGATCAGGAAGATGCCGTAGAACCAGGGTGGCGCTGCCGAAGTCGGAGCAGCAGCTATGGTTACGCGATCTAGAAAGCTGCCGTAGCGCCTGGAGAGGAACAAAGCTGCGTACACACCTCCTAAGAAGATCAGCAGGTTGGCGGTGGCAAATAATACCAGTGTGTGCGGCAGCCGCTCCAAGATGACGTTCCGCACCATCCTCGACCCGCTGTCGCTGAGCAGGTCATGAGCGCGGCCCAAATCAAGGGTCAGAGCATTAGTGAGATACCTGAAGCTGCGAATCATGAATGGTTGGTCCAAACCCAGGCGTCTTTCTTCAACAGCTATCAGCTGTTCCATCAACTCATTGCGTTGATCCTGCGTCAGCAATCGATATTGGTCGTCAAAACCAATCATAACCGCAACCTGCTCACGAATTGAACTTTTTCGGATGTTGTCGACGTGTCCACCCATGTTGGCGATCAGTACAGTGATGTACACGCCGATCACGACCGTGACGAAGAGCGCAAACGTCCTTACCAGGGTGTATTTAGCCACTCGATTAAAGGTGCTGGTGGAGCTTGTCCTGGTGGGTGCTTCCGCTTCCGTTTGCAAAGGTAAAGATGTTTCGGTCATAAGCTTCCCTTCACCAAATTAATATTTAGATCGATAGGAGCAGCAACTTCGAGCTGCTGTAAGAATATTATATCGTACAACATAATACAATGCGGATAAAGATAACCGACTTTTACGTATAAGGCATGGGATGTATTGGGACAGATGCAGATTCATCACAACATCGAGGATACCTTTAATATGGAGATCATTATATCTTAAAATTCAGGGTTACAAACACCTACTTTGTCAGATCAAGCAACTTCCCATCGACAACCTGCTTTTTGCTCTCGTGAAACGGAAACTAGAAACCTTAAATCACAGTATAATTTATACATGAAATTTATCCTATGCTGTTTCTATCACCTTTATAGTGAGTTTTGGCTTGTCTGACATTGTATTTACCAGCTACAAGGAGACCATCCGAAGAAGGGAAGAGCAGGCAGCGAAAGAGCTTACCTTGCGTTATATCAAGGCTTGGGAAGTAGTACGCATGGCTGAAAGCTTGCTCAAGGATGGTTTTGGTGCTACCAGGGTAATGGTGTTTGGTTCGCTTGTACATGGCTATTGGTTCTCACCAACCTCGGATATCGATTTGGCTGCATGGGGCATAAGCGATGATGATTACTTCCTGGTCGTCGCCAGACTTCAGGATATCTCGCCTGAATTTAAGATTGACCTGGTTAAGATGGAGAATTGTAAGCCAGAGCTGTCGCAAGTTATCATGTATGAGGGAAAACAATTGTGAAAAGTACATACCTGGCTGTCGTTGGGCGAATTCGGACGGAATTGCCAGAGCTTGATCGCCTTGTAAAGCGAACTATGAGCATTTGGACACAAGCCAAATCAACATCAGACGACTATTATGTAGACGCAGCTGCACTCAATTTGCAAGCATTCTATACCGGTTTGGAGCGTTTGTTCGAAGTGATTGCTGATGGCATCGATAAGGTGAAGCCTTCAGGGCCAAATTGGCACCAGGAACTCTTGCGTCAAATGGCATCCGAAATTCCTGGAGTAAGACCAGAGGTTATCAGCTCCAATTTGCGGGATCAATTGGACAGGTACCGCGGTTTCCGTCACGTTGTTCGGAATGTATATTCCTACAACCTGGATGTAGAACAAGTGGAGACATTGGTGATGAATCTATTGCCAACAATGGTTCAGGTATCCAATGAGCTAACCTCCTTTAATGATTTCATTATGACATTAACCTCGGAAGATTGAGATACAGGGTTTTTGAGTTTTTTCAATATCCTCTTCTCTGGCTCGTTCGTCGAATAAATGGGGCTGGTAATGGTTCAATTTCGGCTCATAAGCAACTTCCATTGTTGATGTCTTTGCGAGTAATTCCACTCCGCTGCGCACATTTCTTTCTGGAAGAAACTCTAACATGTCGCTGCGAGCCGCACTTTGGCTGTAAAGCCCGCTCTTTGGGCTGGCGCAGTCTCCACCATTGTTTTAGATTGCCTCAGTTCTAATTATCCAAGTTTCTTAAGAGCTAAAGAACTCCACCTCCTTATTGCCTCCCTGCTGGAAGTAAGACATTCCACAAATATTCCGAAATTCGAAATTATCCAGCCCCGCGGGCTGACGTGATCCTTTCTCCCCATGTCATAACCTGCTCAGGTCTTGATCCA
>JACUUU010000054.1 GCA_014859065.1 Anaerolineales bacterium | reverse complement strand
GTACCAGTGATGCGTATTATCGTGGTGTGCCGTTTAGCAGAGTCAAGCAGATTCTTGATGTATTGTTAGCTGATGGTGACCTGATCGAAGTGCAGGTTGAGGGTTGGAAGTCAGCCCATTACGCCCTGGCAAGCGACGCCAAGATACTATGCGATTTGAGCGCAGGGCGCGTGCCTAAAGCGTGGACACCGTTGGAAACCACCACGACCGAGGAGGTTGTATTCCTGGCACCGCTGGACCATGTCAGCGCTCGAGGACGAGCTAAAGTTTTATTCGACTTCGATTATGTGTGGGAGGTATACAAGCCTGAGCACAAGCGTAAGTTCGGCTATTACACTTTGCCAATTTTATGGGGTGATCGGCTTGTGGCGCGCTTCGACAGCAAACTCGACCGGACGACCAATACGTTCATTATCCTGGGCTTGTGGTTGGAAGATAAGGCCCTCGCCAAGGATGAAGCGTTTAAAATGGCATTGGCCAATGGTTTTGCGCGCTTCATCGCTTTTCTTGGTGCTGACAAGCTTGATGCAAAAGCCATTAGTGAGCCCCTATTGCGACGACGGGTGGGGAAGGTAATCTCAGAAAAAGCAGGTAATCATGCCCGCTGATCACCGCAGTGGTAACCTGGGGGATTTATTCTCCAGCGATTAGGCGGTAGAAGCGCGCTAATGGTTGGGGTAGATAAGCGAGGATGTGTATCTGCTCAAATTCCGGGGTCTTTTATGGGTGGGCCAATAAAAGTCTTGGCTTAAAGCATAAACCAACCCAGTCGGCACCTACCAGACCAGGGCTGACAATGGGTTAATAGCTAAAAGCATTGAACTAGCAACTCATGATGAGGGGTGTGGGCGATCGTCCAGGAAAACCTTGTCGGCACCGCGATCGATCTCCCAGGGATAGACGATGTGAGCGTCAGTGATGGCGGCATAAAAGTCGGGTCTTAAGGCGCCGAAGAGGCTGCGGTAGGGATTAAAGTGCAGGACACAGGTGTAAGGGATTCCGCCGGCTGCCTGGACGCGGTTCTTTACCGAGGTAATCACCCTTCCTGAACCCCAAACGTCGTCCACCACCAGGACGCGCTGGTCATACAGGAGACTGTCTTCAGGGAACTGCAGGAAGCGCGGCCAGGCAAATAAGCCCGCTCTTTTCATCTCGAGCTGGGTTGGGAAGTCAACCGAAGCTGTGAGGACATTGCTCAGATTAAGCGCATCTGCCAGGATGCCTCCAGGGACGATACCACCGCGGGTGATTATCAGCATAGCATCAAACTCCAGGTCGAATTGGGGCAAAAGGTGATCGATCAGACTGTCGACATCGTCCCAGGCGAGTATTTCCCGGCGTCTTTCCATGTGCGTCTCCTCATCAGCTCGTTTTGGAACCCATTATCTCATATTTGATTTCGTTTGGAACTATTTTCTACCGCTAAGGTTGTAAAGAACACCTACAATAACTGTGCTTCATTATAGCAAAGAAGGAGGGTTCACTTCGATGCGCCAATCACCCAAGCGTCGTTCCCGCAGCAAAGACACCGGGTCTGGGCTGCGCAGGATGATTTGCCAGCGGAAAAGGTTATTTATGCGGGCAAAGAAACAAGGCGCTGGTCCGATCACGGTAGTGGCGCGCCGCCCCTCTGTGCGTATCCAGGTATGAATTTGGGCTGATAGCTCTCGGGCTGCAGCTTCTGCCTGCTCGAAATTGTGGTGACGGAACTCAAGGCGCACCAATTTGGTAAAGGGCGGATAGCCCAGATGCCGGCGGTAATCCAATTCCTGCCGATAAAAACCCTCGTAGTCGTGGTGTGAGGCGTTCTGGATGACGTAATGATCGGGGTCGAAGGTCTGCAAGATAACCTGACCACCCAGGGGGCTGCGCCCTGCTCGACCAGCCACCTGGGTAAGTACCTGGAAGGTACGCTCTGCAGAACGGAAATCCGGAAGGTTCAAACCTACATCTGCCAGGATGACCCCCACTAATGTGACCAGCGGCAGATCCAAACCTTTCGCTAGCATCTGGGTACCGATCAGGATGTCTGCCCGGTGGGCGCCGAAATGGCTCAAGATGGCATCATGCGCGTCTTTTTGGCGGGTGGTTTCGTAATCCCAGCGCAAGGTCCTGGCATTAGGAAACAGGGACTGCACTTCGGTCTCCACTTTTTCAGTGCCGGTTCCGTATTGACGGATGCGGGTGGAGCGGCAGCGAGGGCAGGTGCGTGGCAGGGAACGCTGGTAGTTGCAGTGGTGGCAGATCAAACCTGTGGATGCTTGCCGTGATCTGGAAGCTGCAGCTGCACTGTGGAAAACCAAAGGGAGATCGCAGCGCGGGCATTTCAAGCTGAAACCGCAGTCACGGCAGAATATGTAGGTAGCTGTGCCGCGCCGGTTGAGAAATAAGATCGCCTGTTGTTCATGCGCCAGCGTATCTGCCAGGGCTGTTTTCAGGGGCTGGCTGAAGATCGAACGGTTGCCGGCTTTTAATTCAGCGCGCATGTCAACAACCTGAATAGGCGGCAGTTCCAAAGATTGCGCTTGCTGCTCAAGGGGTCGGTATGCAAATTTGCCCTTATTCAATGCTCTCAAGCGTTCCATTTGAGACTTGGCAGCCTGGTCGTGGGCTAGGATACGGGCAGGCAGCTGCAGATAGCGCCATTTCTCCTGCTTGGCATGGTAGTAGTGAACCAGGTCAGGAGTAGCGGAGCCCTGCAAACAAAGTGCGCCGACCTGGCGGGCATAAGCCACAGCGGCATCGCTGGCGTGATAATACGGCAGGTTGGTATCCTGGTAGTACGATTGGTCGTGGCTCTCATCGACCACAATCAACCCCAGGTCTGGGAATGGTGTGAATAAGGCGCTGCGTGGGCCGACAACGACGGAGAGCTGTCCCTGCCGAGCGCGCAACCAGGTATCGTAACGTTCGCCCGGCGAGAGGCGTGAATGCATTAAACCTACCTGCCCGGGAAAACGCGCCAGAAAGCGGCGCACTGTCTGGGGAGTTAGGGAGATCTCGGGGACCAGGACGATGGCTTGTTTGCCAGCCTGCAGGACTTCAGCAACAGCATGTAAATAAATTTCCGTTTTTCCCGAACCGGTTACACCGTGTAAAAGGAAAGGTTTTGATGGTTTTCCATCCAGGGTCTGGTGGATAGCCTCAAGCAGCTCCATCCAGGCATTTTGCTGATCCTGGGTGAGTGGTGGGGGAGAAGTGGGGATAAAATCCAGGGTTTCCAGGGGATCACGCCAGACTTCGCTCTCCCCCAGCTGGATCAGGTTGCGTTCTGCCAGGTAGCGCAGGTCGCCAGCATTAGCGCCACTTTCAGCATACACCCAGTTAACCAGCATCGGGCTGGAGCTACCTATGAGGCAGTCAATGACTGCCTGCCGCCGTTGAAAAGCTTTTGTACCCGGCCTACCCAGCTCAGATTTGCGTGCTTTGGCAGCCTCGGGAGGGACAGCCAGGCAGGCAGTGCGTGCCGACTTCACCTGGACAGTTGGGGGAGGTAGCACTGAATGGGATGTGAGCAATCTGCGCCTGATTAGGACGCTGGCTGCCGCACGCCAGTTTCTGCGGCGGAAGACCTGATCGATCTGGCGGCCGCGTAGGGAACCACGCCGGCGCAGTAATGCGATCAGGTCGCTCTGCAGTGGGGAGAGATCCTGGTCAGCTGTTTTGTCAGGGATCTTCTCTCGAGAGGCATCACCCTGGTTGGTCTCTTCAGCACTCTCGAGGGCATCACTTTCATTGAGCTCATATAACGTATCGGACAGTTGCGCTAAACCAGGTGGCAGCATCAGATTGATGCAGGCTGACAGCGGCGCCAGAGTGCTCTCAGCCAGGTATTGCGATAGTTGGATTTGGGATTCGGTCAGAACGACCTGGCGGTCGACCAGGTCGGATACTGGTCGTGTTTCGGCGACCTGCGGAACTTCTAACAAACGCAGGACCACGCCGTGCACCTGCTGTTTTCCAAAGGGGACTTCCACCAGGTGGCCAGGAGCGATACGCCCCTCTAGATCCGCAGGCAGGTGGTAGTGAAAGAGGCTGGTGACCTGGGGTACATTTACGGATACTTCAACATAAACCGGCATGGATGGTGATGGTGGTTTTGAATGTGATCGCAGGCTGATCTAGTTTATTGAAGAGCTGAGAGAGCTGCAGGTGAAGACCGCGGAAGCATAGCCAACGACCTGGGAGAAGTCGCCAGAGACTTCCGCAGAGGTGGCATAATGCAGTACCTTTGCCTGGTTGGCGCCCAGCGACTTGGATGCCCACAGCACAGCTGCCAGGGCAGCATGCCCACAGGCGTAGCCGATACCCTGCTCCTCAGCCTCGAACAATGTATTGGGATCGAGCGATTCGACCCGCCGCAGGATCTCATCATCCAGGTCTTTAGCGACCGGTTGAGAGAAGAAGTGGGAGAGATCGGTGCTGGCAACCAGAACCGCAGGTTTGCCTTGGAGCACAGCTGCCAGTGCAAAGCCCAATGCTTTAGCTGCTTTGCGGGTCTGTTCCCTGACCATGATTGGGATGAGGCGGAAGCCCTGTGGAAAGACACGCTGTAGAAAAGGCAGCTCGATCTCCAAAGAATGTTCCGGGTCATTACGGATGGGGTCTAGATGAATGCCCGCTTCAGTTTCGAGTTTCTCATTGAGAATCTTCAGCAGCTGGTGATCGACCGGTACCAACCCAAGTGGTGTGGCGTAATTGGAGTGGGCAGAAGTCAGCAGTGGTTGGCTGTAGGGGTGATGCATTGGGGAAACAACCGCGACCAATTCTGGCTGCATCCCCTTAAGGGCAGCGAATGCGTACCCCGCAACTGGTCCAGAATAAATCAGCCCGGCGTGAGGCGCCATCACGCCGATAATTTTATCCGCCATAGGTGGAAGAACCGCGGCGTTTATGTATCCATCAACTGTATCTGCGAGCTGTCCCGGATTGTCCGGGTACCAGCGACCAGCAATCGGTGAGGGGCGAGGGTTATTCATACTGTTCTTACCTCCTCATTTGAGCAGAAAGGGAAAAATCAGGGCCTGGTTTGATTTTAGCACAATCTTTCCAGTAAGGGGCATTGGTCGGGGCTGAGATCGGTTGATCCAGTCAGGTTTTGGTTTCTTTAGCTGACCTAATTCGAGAAAGGTGATTATGATATACTACTTCATCGATATCATGGTGTGAGGTCTAAGAAAAATGAAGATCGAAATCGTTTATTGTGCGGTTTGAAAGTATACCGGGCGGGCTGTCAGTTTGACAGCGGACCTTCTAGAACAGTTCGATGGTCAGATCGAAGGGATCATGTTGGTGCCATCATCAGGAGGGCGTTTTGAGGTCAGCGTAAACGGGAACTTGGTTTACTCAAAATTGGAAACACATCGCCATGCGCAACCAGGAGAGGTGGCAGACCTGGTCCGCAAGGAGCTCCAGGAGGGCACATGAATGGTAGCAAAGTAGGGCGCGTCTTCTCAGGAGCTCGCCCGACTGGAAGACAGCATTTGGGTAATTACCTGGGAGCTATTCGTAACTATGTAGCTCTACAGGATGAATACGAGTGCGTGTACTGCATCGTTGATCTGCATGCGTTAACCACCATCGAGACCACAGAGAACCTGCGTGAGAATATCCACGAGATGGCGTTAGATTTCCTGGCAGCCGGTATCCGACCAGAAGAAAGCATTATCTTTATTCAATCCCATGTTCCTCAGGTTACCGAGCTGCACACCATACTTTCAATGGTCACTCCACTGGGAAAATTGACCGACCTGCCGACGTTCAAGGAAAAAGTGCGTCAAAATCCCAATAATGTTAACTACGGGTTGGTTGGTTATCCAGTGTTGATGACCGCAGACATCGTGCTTTATAAGACCAATGTGGTTCCAGTCGGGATCGACCAGGCACCGCACATCGAGTTTGCCCGCGAGGTCGTCAGGTCATTCAACTACCGCTTCAATACGAATGTGCTCATCGAACCAGAGATGAAGAACACTGAAGTGCCGAAAGTGATCGGCATCGATGGGAAAGACAAGATGAGCAAGAGTTTGGATAACCATATCGAAATTGCAGATACGCCTGAGGAAACCCTGGCGCGGGTGATGCAGATGGTGACTGACCCGCAGCGTATCCGCCGCAGTGACCCCGGAAATCCAGATGTGTGCAATGTGTTCTCGATGCACAAGATATTCTCTTCCCCAGACGAGATCGCCATGGTCGATGTGGAGTGCCGGCGAGCGGGGATTGGATGCGTGGACTGCAAACAGCTGTTCGCGAAAAATCTGAACAAACGCTTAGCTCCATTTCGACAGCGCAGGGCAGAAATAGAGAAAGATCCCAATCACGTCCAGGACGTGTTGAAAGATGGCGCTAGGCGGGCGCGGATGATTGCAACCCAGACGATCGCTGAAGTAAGAGAGGCAGTGGGATTATATTAATGGGGTGAGCGGCTGTCTTGTATTACAGGTCTAACCTATCTGAGCTATGAGAGTCGTTATCCAGCGAGTTCGACAAGGGCGCGTCTCCATCGATGGACGCATTGTGGCAGAAATCAACCGCGGGGTGGTGATCTTGTTGGGAATCGGGCAGGAGGATGAGGCAGCACACGCTCGCTACCTGGCGCAGAAAATTGCCCACCTGAGGATATTTGAGGATGAACAGGGAAAGATCAACCGTTCACTTCTGGAGGTGGGGGGTGAAGCAATCGTGGTCTCCCAGTTTACCCTCTACGCCGACACTCGCAAAGGACGGCGGCCGTCGTTTACAGATGCCGCCCTACCAGAAATAGCAAATCCCTTGGTCGATGAGTTTGTCAAATTGCTGGCAGCAGAAGGCGTGCCTACCCAGACTGGTGAGTTTGGCGCTCACATGCTGGTGGATATTGCTAATGATGGGCCAGTGACGATCTGGATGGAGAGGTGACTGCTACGAGTCGTTAGGTCTACCGCTGGGGGAGGGGATGGATATCGCCGGGATTTTCCCACACCACAAGATGGCATCGAGTTGAACAGCCAGGGCGCCAGCTGCCAGCATGGTCTCAATCTGCTGGTTGGTGATAATTCCCCCGGCCGCGATAGCGGGGATGCCAGACCTTACTATATCCTGGAGCACTTTCAGCGCATAGGGGAAAATTGAGGGTCCATACAACCGTCCACTGATCAGAGATTTCTCGGCGTCAGGCAAAAGCCCCTGCGGCGGTCCCAGGCTTAGAGCCGCGATTGGAAGGTCATTAAGAGCGAAAGCCAGTTGGGCTGCACGTTCGAGCGGCAGGCGCACGATGAGGGGGAGTTCTCCGATTGAGGCAGTGACTGCTGCTCGAACAGAGGTTTCATCGTCAGCAGGATGGATGCCCAGTTCGACTGCCCCGACCCCTGGAACTGATTCCACTCTTTTTACCATTTCCGCAACCTCATGCGGGTGCTCGGCAAGTAAGTGAACCCAGATCGGAAGAGAGGTACGCGCCCAGCGAGAGGCATAAGTACGCAGAATCCGATTCAATCCTGGGTTGGGGAAACCGGTGTGCAGGAGATAGCCACCTGGAAATGTCAGCAGGCGCGTTCCGGCTGCCGGGGAGCGTGGTTGCATGCTGATTGGATTGGTGATAAAAGCGCCCAGGCTGGAGAGATCCAGCATGCTGTGTGGTTCAGGGGCAAAACCCAGGCTGCCGGCGGCGTTGAGCAATGGGGCTGAAAGGGTTAGATCATATTTCATCTGGTCTTCACAGTTTCAGGTTAAGTTTGCTGCACCACAAACAGTCTCGAGTTTACTGTCAACACCGCTATATTCTCGATCTCAGCCATTTGCCAGACTGAGTTGCAGGCTCATAAGTCTTCCAGGTTGAAGACCGGGCCATCTTTACAGCAGGTTTTCCAGGTGCGGCGGAAAGGGATAGCGCACACACCGCACTCAGCCATACCACCGCAGGGCATAGGAGAAACCACCAAAGCCTGCCCCGCGCAGGGAAGTGGCTCGTCCGATGATATCCCAAAATTCTGGCGCCAAAGTGGTAATCGTTCGATAGGTATGTCGATAATTAGAAAGTCTGCCCAATGGAGACTTTCTGGTATCAGGCTGGTGGGATAAGCCTCGATTTCAGGGGGAAGGGACGGTAATGGCGGATCAGCAAAAAGGGTGACAGCCGCTTCCTGTTTCAATGCCGAGATGCCCAAAGGCAGGATGCGTTCGACCGTATTTCCGAGTGCTGCCAGCATCAGGTGGCGGATGTTCTCGCGAAGTTGAAAACCTCTGCCAAGAGGACCGCGCAGGTTCAAAGTTGTGCCCGCTTTCCAGGCAGCCGGGATAGGTGGAGCTACCAGGAAACCCTGAGGGGCTGCTGCGGTTGAGAAGAGGGGGTGGGGCAGGAGGCAGTCATCGTCACAGGCAAGGACGTACTGACCAGGGGCAGGTTTTAATTTTTCGGGGATCGCCAAGAGCGCCCCGGGTTGGCCGAGATAGTCTGACCTTACTTCGATTACCGTTGCAGAAGAGGTGCGCACGCTAGCATGCTACCATGATTGTCGAGGTTTAGATAGGATTCCTTGGAGATTATAGGGGTATGCAATCGGTTATAATTTGCTATCATCTCAGAAATGATGGGTTGCAAAACCCAGAACGATAAAGGAGCCATAATGAGTGAAGTCTCTCCATCTGGACGGCAAATCCGCTTGACTCAATTGACAGACTGTGCTGGTTGAGCTTCCAAAATGAGCGCGCAAGTGCTGGCGCAGGTTCTGCGTCCTTTAGGAGAAATCTTTAAAGCAAGCCAGTTTCCGGATTTGTTAGTTGGCCTGGGCGAACCCGATGATGCAGCAGTGTGGCGGTTGGAAGAAGATCGTGCCCTGGTTGTCACCACGGATTTCTTTACTCCCATAGTGGATAACCCCTACGATTACGGTGCGATCGCAGCCGCCAACAGTATGTCTGATGTGTACGCCATGGGGGGGAAACCATTTTTGGCGCTGAATATTGCTGCATTCCCCAATGATTTACCGGCCGAGATCCTGAGCGAGGTCCTGCGTGGTGGTGCTGAAAAAGCCCTGGAAGCAGGTGTGGTCGTTGCTGGAGGGCACACAATCCAGGATAAGGAGCCGAAATTTGGGCTGATCGTCTTAGGTCTGCTGCATCCGGGGAGAATGCTGACGAAAACTGGCGCCCGGGTCGGTGATTTACTGGTCTTGAGCAAGCCGATTGGCACAGGTGTCATAACGACAGCATTCAAACGCGATCTGGCTGCGCCGGAGGATCTCAAGGAAGCGGTTGAATGGATGAAGCGGCTGAATAATTTCCTGGCAGAAATGGCGGAAGATGTGCAGCTGCAGGGGGGTACGGACATCACTGGTTTCGGATTGATGGGTCATGCCTGGGAGATGGCTTCTGCTTCTGGAGTGGGACTGCGGCTTTCCTTTGAGAAGATCCCCTTCCTGCAGGGAGCGCAGCGTTACGCCCAAGAATGGATTTTCCCAGGAGGCTCAATTGATAACCGTGCGTTTTACGGACAATATGTGCGTTTTTCTGCAGATTTCGAGGAAGCTTATCAGGTGCTTCTCTTCGATGCTCAAACCAGCGGAGGCTTGCTCCTGGCTGTGCCACCGGAAAAACTGGAAGACCTTATGCAGCGCGGCTCAGAGCGTGGGCAGCCGCTGTGGGTGATTGGCGAAGTTGTAGAGTCATCGGGGATTGAAGTGAGCGCATAGCCTTTTTCGATCAATATTTGGGAGGGAAATTTTTAATTCGAGTGAAAAATCCGATTTCAAGGTGAGGGAATCGAAATTTTTAGAGACCAATCTATCCGCAAATATTGCAAAGGAGGCTTGGTGATTGATGTTGATTGAAAACCTCCTCCTTTTTGAACTGTGAAAATGGGATAATTGCTTCTCAAAACCTTTTTCGTTAGCACAGGATTTATAGACAAGGTTGGCTAGATGACTATTGAATTTATGAATTTCCCTTTTGATTTCAATTCCCGCCGCTCAGCGGTAATGGGTACAAGGGGTATGGTAGCCACTTCACAACCCCTGGCAGTAGCCGCCGGACTGGAGATATTGGCAGGTGGTGGCAACGCGGCCGACGCAGCAGTGGCTGCTGCGGCAGCCCTCAACGTTACCGAACCGACCTCCACTGGTATAGGTGGGGACTGTTTCGCGCTGTTCTTCGATTCCAAGACTAACCAAATCAGCGCGTTGAACGGTTCGGGTAGAGCTCCAGCAGGCTTGACGCTGCAGCGGGTGGGGGAAGAGGGTTTCACCAGGGAGCTACCACCTCTGCATCCCTTTACTATCACGGTGCCCGGTGCCTGTGCGGGTTGGTGTGACCTGGTTGAGAGGCATGGTCGTCTCGAAATGAGCGTTGTTTTAGAACCGGCAGTTCGTTTGGCTGAACAAGGGTTTCCGGTTTCTCCCATCACAGCATATTTCTGGGACAGAGGTGTTAAAAGGCAACTGAGCCAGGCATTGGGAGGCGAGGAACTGACCATCGCAGGTAGAGCACCGCGCGCGGGAGAGATATTCCGAAACCCAGGCCTGGCACGCACTTTGCGTATCGTCGCAGAGGGGGGAAAGACAGCTTTTTACCACGGTGAGATTGCCGAGGCTGTTGCTGCAGCAGTTCAGGCGGCGGGAGGTATCCTGACTGTTGATGATATGGCGTATCACCAAAGTACCTGGGAACAGCCGTTCAGTGTGGACTATCGTGGTTTCCGCGTGTGGGAGTGCCCACCCAACGGTCAGGGGCTGGCAGCTTTACTGGCATTGAATATCCTGGAGGGCTTTGAAGTTGAGAATGGAGACCCATTCACAGTGCATTGGCTGCATTTGGAGATTGAGGCGTTGCGTTTAGCATTCGCAGACGCCCGTTGGTATGTGACCGATCCGGAGTTCAGCCCAATCCCCTTGGATGCCCTGCTATCCAAGGGTTATGCCAACCAGCGCAGGCGGTTAATCAATCATCAACGGGCGACTCTTGACCGATTGTGGGGTACACCGGAGAACTTTTCGGATACAGTATATTTGACTGTCATCGATGGGGAAGGCAACGCCTGCTCATTTATTAACAGCAACTACATGGGGTTTGGAACCGGGATTGTCCCCTCAGGGTATGGCTTTACCCTGCAGAACCGGGGGCATAATTTCGACCTGCAACCAGATCACCCTAATGTGTTGGCGCCTGGTAAGCGTCCTTACCACACGATTATCCCCTCCATGGTGACCCGCGAAAAGGATGGCTCCCTTTATGCCAGTTATGGCGTGATGGGTGGGTATATGCAGCCGCAAGGGCATGTGCAGGTAATCAGCGCGCTTGTGGATGGCGGGTTAGATCCCCAAGCAGCGTTGGAGCGGCCGCGGTTTTGCATCGCAGATGGGCAGGCCGGTGGCGACGTATTGTTGGAAGAGGGTTTCCCGGAAACCACGCTAAGGAGGTTGGTTAAACTGGGGCATCCGCTCAAGGTTGTGAGTGGAATAGAGCGCAGTATCTTTGGACGGGGGCAAATTATATTGAGAGATGCTGAAAGTAGGGTGCTGTTTGCTGGCAGCGATCCGCGCGCAGACGGATGCGCCATGTGTTTGTAATCTTCCAAATACAGCTGAAAACAAGGTGAAATTCTAATCTTCTGACTCTACACACTCGATTTGAGGAAAGAATTGCTGGACGGTACCCTCCACCCAGCCGTGCAGCGTGCTGGGCGAAAGCGGACAACCGGTACAAGCCCCACCCAAGCGTACTGTTAAAACATTACCATCCAACGAGACCATTTCCACTGAGCCGCCGTGGTATTGTTCGATATAAGCGCTCAACTGTTCTAACAAAGCTCGCAATTGTACTTCAATGGGAGCTTCTTGTGCGTTTTGGTTGTTCATTAATATCAATTTCTCCTTTGGTTTGAGAGCTATTTCGCAGCCCGTTTTTCAACAAAGCATATACCTGAGCTTGCGCGCCGGGAAGACGTTTTGAGATAGAAGCCGCGATTTGCTGAATGAATTGCGACGCAATCTCTGGGTAACGCTCAGCAAACGATTGTAAGTCTCGTTCCCTTAAGCGCAGCATGCAGACGTCAGTGATGCAAACAGCGGTGGAGGTGTAGCAGCGCCTGCCGATGGCAGCTGAGAGCCCCACCACACCGGTCGGTTGGATCCTAGCAATGGGGATCGGAGGGGAATCATCTGGCTTGAAGTGAGTGGCAACTTCTCCGCGGACCAATACATAAAGGCAGTCTGCCAGGTCACCCTGGTTGAACAGGACCGTGCCTGCAAAACACTCATAAGGAGTGAACAGCGGCTTTAACAGGGCGAGCTGGCTGGCAGTAAAGCCAGAAAAAAGCGCTAATTGTTTAAAGATATCACCGGCGATCATCACTCAGCACCTACTCACATATCACTTTATCGTCTATATTAAGATTCTCATAGTGGCATATATCGCTCAAAAATGAGACGAAAATCATCAACTCTAGATATCGAGATATTCAACGCCGTCTGAAAACAGGTAAGCGGCAATAAACTCCCCAACCTTATTTGTTGAAGAGGTTGGGGAGCTGGTTTTAGTTCGTTTAGGAATACAAGCAGGTTAGGTTTATGCTTCTACTGATTGAATAGTATCCGCTGGGATTTCTTCCTGGATGGTTTGGAACACAAGTTCTTTACCTGCCTTGTCGACATCTACCATGATGGTGTCGCCCGCATTAAACTGCCCAGCCAACAAGCTGACAGAAAGAGGGCTTTCGAGGTACTTCTGGAGAGCACGCCGCAGGGGACGGGCACCGAAATCGGGGTCATAGCCCACATCGGCCAGCCAATCACGCCCTTCGGGGCTTATTTGAACGCTCAAGTCATGTTCACCCAGGCGCTCGCGGATCTCCTCCATCTGGAGATCGACGATGAGGCGCATATCTTCCTTGGTGAGAGGCGAAAAGGTGATGATCTCATCGATCCGGTTGAGGAATTCCGGACGGAAAGTGCTTTTGAGGGCTTTTTCGATCTTCTCGTGATCCTGGCGCTCATGTTCGTCCCCAGAGCGTTGCAGGAAACCAAGGGTTCCAGACTGGCGCACAAACTCTGTTCCCAGGTTGCTGGTCATGATGAGAACGGTGTTTCGGAAGTCAACAATATGACCCTGACCATCTGTCAGGCGACCGTCATCCAATATCTGGAGCAGGGAGTTCCAGACTTCCGGATGTGCTTTCTCAATCTCATCGAAGAGGATCACGCGGTATGGGCGGCGGCGGACTAACTCGGTCAGCTGTCCACCTTCCTCGTAACCAACATAACCTGGAGGAGCACCGAACAGCCTGGAAACAGCGTGCTGCTCCCGGTACTCGCTCATGTCGATGCGTACTAACGCATCTGCATCGTCGAACATAAACTCAGCCAAAGATTTTGCAAGCTCGGTTTTGCCAACCCCAGAAGGACCGATAAAGATAAATGAACCAATTGGTCGGCGAGGGTCCTTCAACCCCGAACGAGCCCGGCGGATTGCGTCAGAGATCGCCTTGATGGCTGCATCCTGACCGATGATGCTTTGTTGAAGCCTTTCTTCCATGAGCAGCAGTTTATCAGCTTCGGTTTCAAGCATTTGGTTAACCGGTATTCCCGTCCACTGGGCAACCACCTCAGCGATGTCGTTGTAATCCACGACTTCGTCCAATTCGTGTTCACTTTCCCATTTATCCCGCCTTTGGTTGAACTCTTCCTCCAGGCGTAGCCTTTCAGCTTTCTTTTGAGCTGCGCGTTCATAATCACGCTCCAGACCAGCCTGTTCTTCCTCTGCATAGAGGCGGTCCAGTTCGCTTTTCATATCTTTTAGATCATCCGGCAGGGAGTACAAAGCCACCCGCAGCTTGGCAGCTGACTCGTCCATCAGGTCGATGGCTTTATCAGGCAAATGCCGGTCGGTGACGTACCGGGCGGAGAGGCGGGCAGCTGCAACCAGCGCTTGGTCGGAAAAGCGTACTTTGTGGTGAGCTTCATAGCGATCTCGCAGCCCTTGCAGCATCTTGATGGTGTCTTCAATATTGGGTTCTTCCACGAAAACGGGCGCGAAACGGCGTTCGAGAGCAGCGTCCTTCTCGATGTGCTTATGATATTCGTCTAGAGTGGTGGCGCCGATGCACTGCAGTTCTCCCCGTGAGAGGGCTGGTTTGAGCATATTGGAAGCGTCCATAGCGCCTTGAGCAGCGCCAGCCCCCACAACGGTATGTAATTCATCGATGAAGAGGATAACTTCCCCTTCAGCACGTTGGATTTCTTCAATGGCTGCTTTGAGGCGTTCCTCGAACTCGCCGCGGAAACGTGAACCTGCGATCATCGCCCCAAGATCCAATGAGACCACACGCTTACCGATGAGGATCTCAGGCACATCATTGGCGGCGATCTTCTGCGCCAGACCTTCGACAATGGCGGTCTTGCCGACTCCTGCTTCGCCGATCAAGACCGGGTTGTTCTTGGTGCGGCGTGAGAGTATCTGGATGACACGCAGGATTTCCACATCGCGCCCGATCACCGGGTCAAGCTTACCTTCGCGCGCCAATTGGGTCAGGTCGCGTGAAAACCGCTCTAAGGTGCGATAACGGGTTTCCGCCTGTGGGTCGGTAACCCGCTGTCCACCACGGATTTGCTGGACAGCTTCGTAAACCCGCTCACGAGTGACCCCTGCGCCTTCAAGAAGACGGGCAGCTGGTGTGCTGCGCTCATTTAGGATTGCCAGAAAGATGTGTTCTGTGGAAATATATTCGTCTTTTAGGCGGTTTGCTTCTTCATTCGCTAAATCGATAATGCGTTTTACGCGTGGTGTGATAAAAATCTGACCAGCTCCACCCCCAAAGATATTTGCCTTTGGACTAGTACGTAAAATATAATCCAGCCGTTCTGTGAGAGTATTGGCGTCGATATTTAGATTTTCCAGGATTTGGGAAATAACCCCTTGAGGCTGCTCGATCAATGCCAATAGTATATGTTCGGTATCGATTTGATTGTGCCCATAGCGCTGAATAATTTCTGCCGAGCGCTGAGCAGCTTCTTGGGCACGCTCTGTGAACCGGTCAAATCGCATCATTTCTTGGTTTTCCTTTCCTAATCGCAGGATCAACCCTGCTGATATCATTATATCATTCCGAAAGTTAACCGAATGGATTAAGGTTGTAAGAATTATGTAAGAGGATGGCGGTGCAATTTATAGACCAGCTATCCTGACGGGAACTCTCGTGCATTGTATAACGTCCTAACAACAGCCGGATAGATTCAGCTATCTTATCCCGGCGAAATCAAATTAACTAAAGGTTCAAAGGAAGGTTGTCATGCGAAGTAAAATCATCTTGATTGTTTCATTGATTGTCCTGGCGCTAGGCGTTACGGCTTGCGGTTCGGGAGCACTAGCTCAAGTAGAGCAGCCAGAAGCGCGCACTATCCAGGTAACCGGCAGGAGTCAGATATTCACAACACCTGACATTGCCAGAATAACCGTAGGCGTTCGCACAGAAGGGGATGAAGCTGCGGAAGCATTAACTAGAAATAACAGCGCTGCTCAACAGGTAATCGATATGATCGTGGAAATAGGAGTGGAAGAAAGAGACATTCAAACCACGAACTTCAGTATTTACCTGCGATACGATTATGATGAGCGCGGAAGACCACAAAGCTCTACTTACGTGGTTGAGAATATGGTCTCGGTAACGGTTAGAGAGCTGGATATCCTGGGCGATATGTTGGATCAAGTGGTGGCGTCAGGTGCAAATGCCATTCACGGTATCCAATTTGAAGTGGATGATAAGACAGCCGCACTGGCAGAGGCGCGCATCGAGGCGGTCGAGGATGCTCGAGTTCAGGCTGAACAACTGGCTCAGGCAGCTGGAGTGACGCTGGGCGTGGTGAGGTCCATAACCACACAAACCAGCTATCCAAGCCCGGTTTATTTAGAGCAAATGAGGATGGATGTGGCAGCTGAGGCGGGGGTGCCTATCTCTCAAGGGCAGGTGAGTGTCTCAATGGAGGTTACCGTTATCTACGAAATCCGCTGATGGTTCGCATTAATGGCGGAAGAGAGCTACTCTTTATTCACCTAATGGAACCTTTCGGGCGATTGCGACATAAAATGATTATCCACTGAAACTAAAACTGAATATTTTTGCAGCGGCAGTCCTAAAAGCAGAAAGTGAGCCTTTTGGGACTGTCCGTTTATGAGATAAAATACCTTATTGTGAACGAACTTTATATGTTTCGTCCTCCCTTCCTTCGGGGACTCATCATTCAAGGTGCGGGGATTTTAATCTTGGTGGGGCTAAGCCTGTGGGGATTTTTGCTGATGACCCAGGCACAGGTTGGGCCAGTTTTCCTTTTGTACCTGTTGTTGTTCTTACTGGGGCTGAGCGCGGCGACGTTTTTGATCTACA
>JACUUU010000053.1 GCA_014859065.1 Anaerolineales bacterium | reverse complement strand
ACGGCTCGAATTTTGCTCCCCAGACCAGTTGCCAGGCGTGGTGCAATTACCGAACCTACTCCAGTTAGTAAGGCTGACAGGCTGAAGAGCACTCCTAACTGGCGGTCTGGAAGTGCAAAACGATCCAGAAAAAACACGTTCATATAAGGGATCAGAATGGCAGCCCCGAGCCCAACCAATAAATTCGGTAGTGCCAGCTTCAATGTGATCGGGCGTATCACCACGCGCCAGATTGGAGCTCTTTTCGCTTTTTGACCATTCACCCCGCCTGTAGTTCGCGGCTCCTTGAGCATAAATATGGGGATTAATGTCAGCCCACTTAACAACACACTTGCCAGCAAGACTGCCTGGTATGCCTCAGCGCTGCGCGCCGAAACTCCCAAGAGCGATCCAAAAATCGCAGGCAGCTGCCCTGCAAACAGACTCCCTACTGCTCCTGAAAGCGTCATCACACCAAAATTCAAACTAAACAGCAGTGTGCGTGTATCTCGCCTGGACACTTTCATCATAAAAGGCGCCTGACTGAGGTAAAACAGGGTAACGCTGATCCCAGCCAGGAAAGACATCACCAGGATCATGGTTGGATCGCGTACAATCACGATCAACGCATAACTGGCTATAATCCCCCCCATGCCTAAAATCATAGCTGGTTTTCTGCCGATGCGGTCAGAGAGGGCTCCAAGTGGGATTCCAAATATCAAGGCAGCCACCGCGGGCATAGCATTCGCTAACCCTAGAAAATCACGCCCAAAGCCTCGCTCCAGGATATAGAAATTAAAGAACAGCATCCAGGCGCTAGAAACGATGCCTTGAAGTACTGTGGCAAGCAAGAACAGTTTGGCAGATCGTTCGAAAGCACGTAGCTGCCCTCCAAATTCTTGTATATCCCGATAAAGGTTCATTTCAATTTCTCAGCTACCTGGTGATCTAGCAAACATGCCCCTTTTCTTTGCAGATATCCTAAAAAAATCGATTAATGTTTGGAAATTTCCGTGATCCCGGTCAATGCAGGTCAGGTTTCCTGCGCTTCTCGCCTGCCCAACCCGCAGCCTGTTCATAAGCATAGCCTGCCCGCATTACTCGCCCTTCTCCCCAATACGGTCCCACGATTTGTAATCCGATTGGCAATCCAATTTCCGTGAACCCGCAGGGGAGCGATAAAGCAGGCAGCCCAGCCAGATTGAAAGGAGCAGTGAAGCGCGTCAGGATCCTGGCTTGTTCGACGGCGTCCGGTCCAACGATAAGGGGTGCCGCGATAGGTGTGGTTGGTGTTATCAGCAAATCAAAATCTTCGAAAAAGAGCTCAAACTGCCGCCGAAGTAGGGTCTGGGTATGCCTTGCCAGGATGTACTCGCTGGATGTATAAGCGGCTCCCATCTGCAATCGCTGCAAGACATCTGCGCCAAAGTCTTGCGGTTGGGTCTGCAACCGATCGCGATGAAAAGCGGCCGCGTCGCTGGTGGTCATCAACCCATTCGCCAGCGCAGCCTTATGACCATCAGGAATTTCAACCTCCTCTACCTGAGCACCCAGTTCCGAAAAGATTTTCCCAGCTGCTTTGACCGCAGTCAGAATCTCGGTTTCAGCTTTATTAAAGAACTCATCACTTGCCAGGCCAATACGCCAACCCGCTACGCCTCCGTCCAGGCTTTCTAGATAATTTTCGCCAGGCACGTTCACCGATACTGGATCTGCGGCATCATAACCGGCAACTTCCTGCAACAAAATAGCCACATCGCGCACGCAGCGTGCCATCGGTCCAGCATGATCCAAATTCCAACTGAGTGGGATCACACCCTGCAAGCTGACCCGCCCGAAGGTAGGCTTCAAGCCAACTATTCCACACAATGCCGCTGGGATGCGTATCGAACCTCCTGTGTCAGTACCCATGGAACCTAAACACAGCCTGCCAGCTAACGCAGCTGCAGAACCCCCCGAAGATCCACCCGGTGAACGCTGCAAATCCCAGGGATTGTGGCAGGCGCCAAAGTGTGGGTTGTCATTGGTGATGCCTAAAGCGATCTCGTGCATGTTTAGTTTACCCAGAAAAACTGGTCCGCCAGATTTCAGTCGGCGGACAACCTCCCCATCTTTTTCCGGTACATAGTCAACAAAGAAGCATGAGCCAGCCGTTGTGCGGATACCTTGCGTCTCGTAGAGATCCTTAAGCGCCAGTGGGATGCCGTGCAGCCAACCGCGATACTTGCCATCCAGAATTTCCTTTTCTGCATGGCGAGCTTCTTTCAGCGCTGAATCAGCTGTCAGGGTGATAAAACTATTGAGTCTCTCATCGAGTTGCTGGATACGTCCAAGGAACGCTTCAGTAATCTCGACCGGCGATATTTCTTTAATTTTGATCAGTTTTGCTACTTCGTTCAATTCTAGGTTTTCTACATCCATACTTCATTTCCCTTTAGCCAAACCATCACCCGGTCTTAAAAACCTCCACCACAGCAGGGGGCTTAGCGATCACCTGCTACCAGCAAAGCGTTGATCTCCTCTACCACCTGGGCTGGGTACCTGAAGTGGATCGAGTGCAAGCCTAACTTGTGAGCAGCCTCCACGTTCTCCACAAAATCATCCACGAATACAGCTTCCTGGGGTGGAACTTCCAACCTTTCCAACGCAATCTGATAGATATTTGGGTCTGGCTTGGTGAACCCCACCTCCGCAGAGATGATCGTCTCATCAAAAGCATCCAGGATCTGTAAGTGATCCTGCAGGGCAGGTCGCAGGTCATCCCAGGCATTACTGAGCAAGGCGGTCTTGTACTCAGGTCGCAATGACCGGAGGTAGTCCACCAGCTCATTGTCCAGCTTATCTCCTGCCCAAAATTCTTTTGGCACAGATGCGAACTCACTGGAGGTCAAACCTAACTTAAGTCTGGTGTTTTCCCAGTGTTCTAGGCTGGTGATCTCCCCGCGCATCGCTTTCCTGGCGCTCTCACTGTTGAATACCAGGTCATCTAACTCTGCATACGTCATACTTAAACGAGACGCCAGATTTTCTCTCGGATCTCGATTTTCAGTCCGGAGGAGCACGCCTCCCAAGTCAAAGATGACTGCGCTGATGGTCATGGTTTTTTATGCCTCGTTCTATATTGCACATTAGTAAATACATCTTGAGTATAAATCCTTTTCCCACGAAATCGTGGATCCATATCAAGCGATCATATCATTAGAAAACTGCTTGCGGTAGATCGTGAGTTTCTTGACAGGTTGAAAGCCAACGCTTTCGTATAGGCGCAGTGCCCCACTCAGATTTTGGGTATCAACCCCTAACGCCGCTTCGGTCATGCCCATATCTTGAAACATCTTCAGGCTGCGGGTCAATAGAGCACGTGCCAACCCGCGCCGCCGCCAGGGACGGCGCACACTGATCCCTTCAGTGTAGCCGCGCTTACGCTGGTACTCCTCGTTCTCCGCCTCATCGAGAAAATTAAGCACCATTCCGGCTACCTGTTCCCCATCCCAGGCAACCTTCCACAGGTTGGGGTTGAAGGTTGGTTCATTCTGCCAACGCTGTAAGTCCGCTTCTGTTTCCTCGACGTGACCCCAATGATCGCGGAATGCTTCATTAGAGGCTTCCCAAATAGCTCGATAGTGCTCAGGCATTGTGCCGGTCGTACTTCTAAACCCGCGGGCATGGGTGGTACCTCAATCGGATCTCCCAATGACCGTTCCATGGAATATTCGTAGCGCACAGGTTGGTAACCATTTCTGGTTAACAATATTGCCTTTCCAACCTCACCTTCGTCGGCATAAGCCTCATAAAAGGTCGGGGTCGTAAATTGTAGAGAGCCTTCGTCTAAAAGCCTCAATGAGATTTCCTTCAACCGGTCCTCATTAAAACAAAGCATGGCACTGCCAATACCTTGGCGTCTATATCCTGGAAGCAAGAAACCCAAATGAAAGCCCAACCATTGTCCCTCTTCATTTAGGTTCCAGGCAACCCGGCTGTATCCTACAACCTCACTCGCCACTTCAGCGAAGAGCATATCCTGGTAAGGATCGCAATTTGTCAGGTGGGAATAATAATTGGCGATATTCTCCAGTGTATCCGTGCGCTCAATTTTATCTGCATCCTTGCTACCTGAAATCACTTTCAGGATATTGGCGTAGTCAGATTCTCCTTGAAATCCACGAAATATAAGATTTGCTATCTTAGGAGCATCAGCAAGACAATCTATTTTGAATGTGTCACCGATAATCATCGTTTCTAACTCCTTATTTTTAATTTGCATACTTCATACCTTTAGTCTCGAACCACCTGAGTGCGTATATCGACACCTGTTCGCAGTTCTTTCTCGAAAATGCTGTATTCGTGTTTTGGGTCGGGCTGCATACCAGATCTTGTGTAAAGGCGGGTTGCACCAGTCAGGCTTTTTGCATCCACTCCCAGACCTACCTTACGCTTACCGCGCTGGTAGAATTCACCAAACGAATGATGTAGCAAAGCCAAGCCTAACCCCATACGTCGCCAGGGTCGACGCACGCCTAAGATACCCACCCAGCCCATTTCTTCGTCATCGTGGCTTTTAGGTTCGCAGATGGAAATCCCAGCAATCTCATCTCCATCCATTGCCAGAAAACACAGTTGCGGATCGAAATCAGGGCTGTTGTGCATATAGTGTTGCCACTGTTCATATTCAACTTCGAAAGGATGCTCCACATAACCCCAGTGATCTTGGAAGGGATCGCGAATCGCCTGGATCATGGCGCGCTCGTCACCTGGCTGGAGGGTACGGATGGAGATTCCTTCTGGCCACATTGCTTGCGGTGGTTGTCCGTTCAGTTCTATCACCATCCTCAAGCCATGTCTGATGAGCACAAATCCGGCATCTTGTAACAACTTCTGCGACAGTTTGTCAATGGTGGGCACTGCACAAGTCATCAGGACTCTAGCTTCCGGTGGTGCTTTATCAATGGCTTTGCGGGCGCGTTCTTCCTGCCAGGCAAGTAGAGCTGAACCCAGGCCAATGCTGGTGAAGTCTGGGTGTACACGCCCCCAACAGTAGATATTCACATGCGGATCGCTCACATCCCAGACTTCAGCGTAGGCAACGATTTTCCCATCACCGGTTGTGATCACGCGGGCATCGGTTTCCTGATCGAAACCGGGTTCCTGCCATTCCAAACGGATAACGTCTAAAGGGTATTTTTCAACCCCGATCAGGCTGCGGGAGGTGGCATTGAACATGGCGACCGCCTGCTCCAGATCCTCCATCCTGGCTGGTCTCACAGTGAAACCGCTGGGGAGAGAGAAAACAGATACTGACTTATCTATAAGAATTGCGCTCATTGCAAACATCTCCATTATTGATGCTTAATCTCATGCTTCATCCAGACATTGGGTTCCATATATTTCCCAATACCCGCTTCGCAATCAATGTGCACTGGTTCTAATGCACCTGGAACGATATATACCCCACTTTCTGGTAACTGCACCCCGGTCCATTCTTCCCACTCTGCGATGGAGCCGCTGATGGTCATTGATTGGGGCGCAACCTTGACTAGCACTGCTCCTAAACCCCAATGGACGCGTATCCAAGGATCAAATGGCTTTCCATCTTCTCGTAGCCATTTTATGTAGCGTTCCATCGGTGTCAAGGGATAGGTACTCTTCAGACTGGGCCGCACCGGGGCGACCAACCAATCAAAACCACTCCAGGAAGCGATATCTCGCATCCCCTCGATGACCATGATACTCAGGCGTTTGGCACGATGTTGTTCGGCTACAACCGCTGATAAAGCGCACAGGAGGTTGGGTGCCTGCCCAAGTTCTTGATCACGAACCCCTTTTTCAAGTAATGCGTCCCAACCGCGCTCTGGGAGATCATCTAAAGAAGCCTCCCAGGTCACCGGGATGCTGTTGCCAACCGCCACGACCTTATCATCCTGGTCACAGAGCACAAATTGGAAATCCTTGAAATGGGTGTCTAGTTTGCCCCAATGCTGATTTGAAATTGGATCATGCAGCATGAACTCTGGCCATGCACTTGGGTTAATCCGGTTTGCTTCTGCGACCAATTCTGGGCGTTGACGATATGTGAAATGGTTAATCTTTGTCATTATGTAAACTTCCTCGTATACCACATCAATTCATCTGATCAATTTTTGCCACGTATCCGACAGCGGCTTGGATTTTCTGCTTGCATTTCTACTAGATAAACCCATCTTGCGAATAAACCGCATTATCTTCGTAAATAACCTATTTCTCGGTCGAGGCGGTTTGTCAGGTTGAGGATCATGTCCATTTGTGAAATCGATGGAAATCATGAGTCACACTTCCTTTCGTAGTCTCATAAGTTCTAAATTTATGTCATTATCCGTTGCGGTGTAGTTTACCGGCCCGCTTGGCATAGCGTTCAGCCAGCCCAAAGACCCACAAGCCCGCTGGAATGGCGATCACTCCCATGATGAGCGTTGGCCAGATGTAAGGCCAAAGCTGCAGCGTTGGTGCACCTTCAAGCAAGGCGCTGCGCGCTCCCGATAAGACATACGTAGCTGGGCTGAACACCGCAATTTTCTGCAGTATTTCTGGAAGCACCTCTACCGGATAGTACACGCCGGATACCAGCAGCAGCAGAGCAATAATGACGTGAGTCATCTGCGATCCCCGCTCCGGGAAGAGCAAGGGTAAGGTCGATCCCATGATGCCCACACCGATGAAGGACAGGCTGCCAGCCATCAACATAGCTACACCACCGATTAAGTTAGCCTGGCTCAGATCTATCTCAAAGAGCACCGCAACAACTGCTAAGATGATGCCAGTGAAGATCAGGCTGTAGAACACCGCGAACAGAGTTTGCCCGGCCATATGGGTAATACGCCGGATAGGTGCCATTAAGGTGTACTCGATAGTACCTTCCCAGCGCTCCATGCCGATCACGTCGGTGATCCAGTAAAAAATTATCGAGAGGTAGCGCCATACCAGCGTGCCGATCACCAGGTAAAGCACCAGGTAGCGACCATCGAAAGTCTCCACACCGCTCATGCGCTCGACACCCAACCCGATATAGCTGACTGCCAGGCTATCAGCGGTGGAGTAGACCAACCAGACCAGCTCCCAGGAAAAGTAGCGCTTGACCAGGTTGGCATTCCTTTCTATAAAAGCATATGTCGCTCTAAATTCGTGTGCTAATGCAGTCATTTTTATTCTCCAACAACGAAGTTGGCCTTTTGGTCACCAACTTCTGTACGTATTGTTCAAGTAGCTCCTGTCTTGATCCAATCCTCTTTGAGGATGCCCATGAAGACCATGTCCCAGCGCTTTCCTTCTCGGTTCAAGTATTCCCTCTGTTTCCCTTCAATGACGTACCCGGCTTTTTCATATGACCGGATAGCCATTGAGTTATAAGCGAAAACGTTCAGGGAAACCCGATGCAGGTTGAGCTCAGTGAAAGCGTATTTCAACAATACCCGCATGGCATCAGTCCCATAACCTTTACCTCTGAATTCTCGTTCACCAATTCCTATACCGACGTAAGCATCACCATGGTTCCAGCGGATGCCATCCAAGCCGATAAATCCAATGGTTTGCTCGTTTTCGAGCGTATTCATCATAAAGGTGAATTCATTGCCGCTCTCTTTTTCCAGGCTTTTCTCCAACCATTGTTTGACTTTCTGCGCAGACCATAAGCGCGCTGGATCGGTATCCAGCAGGCGGGAATATTCCGAATCAAGGGCCCATCGAGAAAACCTGTCTGCATCCACAGCTGGGTTAACAGCCACCAGTTTTACCAAATCTCCTGTTAGCAATTCATTGTTCACGATCTCACCTCTTTTAATAGCCCAAGCTGTCCATCAGGCAGGCTGTAAGCTTGCCTGCCATTCAACCTTCAAAAGACCCATCAGAATCAAATCCCAACGCTGTCCAAAACGGTTTATGGCCTGTCTCTGGCGTACCTCTTCACAGAAACCTGCTTTATTAAACATCTCCCATGTAGCCTGATCATAATCAGGGATTAAGGTGGACAGCCTGTACAGGTTCAATTCAGAAAAGGCGTAATTCAATATCATTCGCAGTGTCTCTTCGCCATAACCTTTACTCTGATCTTGCGCCTCACCGATAAGCAACTTGACCCTGCCAGTCCCGTGGACCCATTCGATCCAGTCGATCTGCACCAAACCGACCATGCGCTTCTCATCCAGGGTACGGATGGAGAAATAGTACAGGTTGCGCTTCTCTTCGGCTTCTTTTTCCATCTTCTCTAGCATCTTGGTTACTTTCCAAGCCGAAAGCGGTTGAAGTGGATCGATATCCCACTGGCGCATGATTTCAGTATGGTGAGTCCATTTTGAAATTAATTCAGCGTCATTCTGTGCATCTACTGGCGCTAAGGTGACCAAATCTCCCTGGTAGAGTGATTTAGCTATGCTCATTTACGATCCTCCTAAGTAAAGGTTATTGGTTGGTCTCATCGTTTCAGGTCTTCTGTTCCCTCATATCGACGATTCAAGCTGGCTGCTCATCCTTCTCGATCAGCTGCTTGCCGGTCAGCTCCAGGAATACATCCTCCAGGGTTGGTTGATGCCCATTGCTGGAGATCGCTTGCTTGAGAGCATCTGGTGTATCAAGAGCGACGATCTTGCCGCCGTCGATGATGGCTACCCGTTCGCACAGGTTGTCGGCTTCCACCATGTCGTGAGTGGTAAGTAGTATGGTAGTGCCTTTCTCCTGGTTCAGCTCGCGGATGATGGCTTGAACTTCTCGCTTAGAACGTGGGTCTAACCCGGTTGTGGGTTCATCCAGCAGCAAGATGCGTGGTTGGGAGAGCAGAGCACGTGCAATAGCGACTTTTTGTTGCATACCACGCGACATCTCTTCCATGGGTTTGTAAATCGCCCGCTGCTCCAGTCCCAGTCGGGTGAGGATCTCTACCACCTTCAGGCGTGTCTTTTTACCTTCCATGCCGTAAAGTCGAGCGCCATAAACCAGGTTTTCCATCGGCGAGAGCTTCTTGAAGAAACTGGCTTCTACCGAAACCCGGTTTATCAGCTTTTGAGCCTGCATTGACTGCCGAACTACATCATGCCCCAAAACACTGATCGAACCGGCATCTGGCAAGAGCAGGGTTGCGATCAGGCGGATCAGGGTGGATTTCCCTGAACCATTTGGACCTAATATTCCAAAGATCTCACCCTCCCGGACTGAAAACGAGACTCGATCAACAGCTATGATGGACGACTTAGTGCCATTGCCGTTCTTTTCTACAGCTTTGGTCGCATTCAGCTTGTGCGCCAGAAGGTTGGTCCACTTGGATTTTTTGTCTTTGCTAAACTTTTTATATGCTTCTCGTACAATAATCGCAGTAGACATCTCTACCTCCAATAGAATCAAAACCGGCCACGGGATTCCCGTGGCCAGAAATAGGTAACAACATCTAAATGAAAAAGCCACGGGGTCTGGATTACGCCCGTGGCTGGAAGGTTCATTCGTTCGCGTTCACTTACCGTTCAACAGGCGCACTCCGACAAGGTAAAAGCCTCACCGCTGGGAACTGCGGCGATGCGGACCTGAAAAATTTTGCGGAATTTGTCATTCATCAAATGCGTCTCCTAAACGATAAATTGACTTGGGCAGTTTATCACTTAATTTGGTGTGAGTCAAGGAAATTTTTACTTTGAAGGTAACCCACCTCAACGCCTGCCTGACCCACCTCATCCCTTCCATAAAGGAAGATGCCATTGAGAGTGACTGACTCACCCCCAGGGGCTGCCTTTTTAGACAGCCCCTTTTTCTCCTTTAATACCAATTGATGGGGGTTTGTTATAATGTCATTCCATTCAGCAAAATATAGAAAGGGATTTTTTGGTTTTCGGGTTTTTTCAGGATTTGGTTAATCGGATGCAGCGCTTTATCACTCGCCTCGGAAATTTTCACCACTTATGGGTTCATAATAACGTCAAGTCGATTAAGACGATCACTCTTCTCTTGGCCTTATTGTTGCTAACCATTATGGTCGTGGCTTGCGGCGATGAAGAAAACTCGACGCCAACTGCTGCTTTATTCACCCCTTCGCCGACGTCAATCGTCATAACACCTGCGCCCACCCCCTCACCAACACCCGACCTCGAACCAGTCAGCGCTATCGACGTTGATCCCGCGCATTTAGACGGGCTGACTTTAGACTTCTGGCATGTATGGTCTGGTGAAGCTGGTGAACTGATGCAATCGCTGGTAGAGCAATTCAACACCTCTAATGAGTCAGGAATTCACGTTCAACCCGTATATGCTGGCAACTACAACGATCTAGACGAGAAATTTCAGCAGGTTGCTGGCGAGGGCGATTATCCCAATTTGATAATTGGCTTCAACTACCAGATACTTACCTGGGAGATAGAACAACCCCACGTTGTAGATCTATCCACATATACGGAAGACCCAGTCTGGGGCTTCAACACCGCAGATCGAGATGATTTCTACCATCAAATCTGGGAGCAAGAGCAGCACAATGAATCTCGGATTGGAATCCCATTTCAACGATCAGCGTATTTGATGATTTATAATGCCAGCTGGGCAGAAGAATTGGGCTTTAATTCTCCGCCTAATAATCCGCAAGAGTTCAAAGAGCAGGTTTGTGCAGCTACACGCGCCAACACTGCGAATCCCAACATCAGGAGCGGGACTGGTGGCTGGGTCACCAACACCGACCCATCAGCGATCTTAAGCTGGATTTACGCTTTTGGGGGTAATGTCGTCTCCTCTGAGAACAAGAGTTACGATTTCACCACCCCTGAAATAGAGAATGCTTTTACTTATCTAAAAGACCTATACGATGATGGCTGTGCCTGGCAAATTGAAGATCAATATGCCGAGGGAGAATTTGCCGAGCGCCTGGCGCTGGTGAACACCGCATCCCTGGTTGACTTTCCATATATTGTCCAGGCAATGCAATACTCCAAAAATGATGACACCTGGATAGTGCTCGGTTTTCCATCGGTTGATAATCAACAATTAATCAGCGTGTATGGACCATCACTTGCCATGCTGCGTTCTTCCAATGAAGAACAGCTGGCTTCCTGGATCTTCATGAAATGGTTGGTCTCTCCAGAAGTGCAGGCTCAATGGGTTGAGAAGACCGGTGTCTTCCCGGTGCGCGCCTCCACCCTTGAACACCTGGCTGCGTTCACCGCTGAAAACCCCCAATGGGCTGCGGTGGCTGAGCTGCTACCTCACGCACGCAGTGAACCCAGTCTCCCTTCGTGGAGCATTGTCCGCTGGGCAGTCAGCGATGTGGGTACACAAACCTTTCGTTACTACTTTGAGGCAAGCCGCATCCCAGATATGCTTGAGCTGTTGGATTCCACCGCTGCGGAGCTGCACGCCCGATTCGAATAACGCTTGAGCAAAATAATTATGCCCTCACAACCCAGAGTTATCATCTATACCGATGGCGCTTGCGATCCCAACCCCGGTCCAGGAGGCTGGGCAGCTCTGCTGCGCTTTGGCAATCATGAAAAGACACTCAGCGGTTCTGACCCGGCAACCACAAATAACCGCATGGAACTAACCGCTGCCATTCAGGCATTGAATGCATTGAAGCGCCCCTCGCGCGTGGAACTTTACACCGATTCCGAATATTTGAAAAAAGGGATCACCGAGTGGCTGCCAAATTGGAGGGCGCGAAACTGGCGCCGAAAAGGTGGATCGTTAGCAAATGTGGATTTATGGCAAGAATTGGATAGAACTATGCAGACTCACGATATCCGTTGGCATTGGGTCAAAGCGCATGCCTCGGACCGCGATAACCAGCGGGTTGATAGACTCGCCCGCCAGGCTATTGGGGGGAGGAGATGACCTCTGTTCAACTCCTGCCATATACCGGCAAAGCCGCGCCGTGAATATCTCTGGCTTGTTCTGAAGATAAAAACAAGATCACATTTGCCAGCGACTCGGGTTTGACCCATGTGCTGAAGTCAGCTTTAGGCATATCCTTTCGGTTTTGAGCGGTATCGATGGTGCCAGGCAAAATACAGTTCACTCGAATGCCGAAATCTTTCACCTCAGCTGACACGCTCTCGGTCAAACGGATCACCGCGCTCTTTGAGGCGCTGTAAGCTACCATTCTCGCCTGACCTTCCAACCCCGGTCGAGCTCCAACGTTCACAATTGCACCGTCTTTCTGCGCCAGCATGTTGGGGATAACTGCCCTGACAGCAACCAAAACGGATCGAGCATTCAAGTTCATCAGGAAATCCCACTCCTTCATAGAGGTTTCATGTACTGGCGTACCCGAGCGAAAACCGCCTACCGTGTTCACAAGCACATCAATCCTCTTAGAATGCTTAATTGTTCTTTCAACGGCTGCTTTCACCTCATCCGGGTTAGTCAAGTCTATACTTTCGTTGACGTAATCTCCCGGGCTGGTGGATACCCCTTCAAATATGCGCTCGAGGCCATCGCGATCCAGATCAACACAAACCAATTTTGCACCGGCTCCGTAAAATGTGCGCGCTACCACCGAACCCAAAGCTCCGGCAGCTCCAGTCACCATGACAACCTTCCCATCGAAATCAATCTTCATTTCGCACCTCCAATTTCTAAACCTGGAATCACAGCAAATGTGATCCATCCCAAATGATTGTCAACTATGTTCATTATATCAACGACCTTAAGCAGCATTGCTGACTGGCGAGAAATCACAGCATAACGTGAGGTGAACCTCATCACATTTTAGATCGATTCCTGCATAAGAAAAACATCCCTGAGTTGTTTCAACACCACATGGAAGACAAACGTTATAAACGTTTACGGTGAAAATTTACCTTGAGAACGCTAAAATGAAGTTGGAACAGAAAATACTATCGATAATATAATCCCCCTAATAATCCAGGTTTGATCTACCAGTGTTCTGTCCAATGTGATTCTTAATAATCAAAGCGATATAGACAGAACACTCTAAGCATTGTCCAGGGAATCTTGAGACAATTACGAATATCAATTTTCATCCTGGACAATCCACAGGGCTATTAATAGAAGGGATAATTTCACAAAAGTGATTTAATGTCCTCCTGCGCCCGCCTCGGACTTTACTGTAAAGGCGACGACGGGATTCGAACCCGTGATCAGGGTTTTGCAGACCCTTGCCTTACCACTTGGCCACGTCGCCAGATCTCATTGATGGTAGATGAAAGATTGCTGATTGTCTAGTTTCAATCAGCAATCACTGATTTTCAATCCTGAGCGGGCGATGGGACTCGAACCCACGACCTTCTCCTTGGCAAGGAGACGTTCTACCAGCTGAACTACACCCGCATATCCGACCTATCATCAGGCCGAGAGGTGCCGAGAGCCAGAATCGAACTGGCGACACCGCGGTTTTCAGCCGCGTGCTCTACCAACTGAGCTATCTCGGCCTAATCGTCTCTTACTTACGTAAACGTATGAGGAATTTTAACCGCATGGAAGATGGTTGTCAAGCCGCGTTAGACTGTGCGTTAGGCAACCGCGTTAAGTATGCTTTACAAGGATCTCAACACTTCGATCTGATCCACTTCCACCCAGGCTGGTTCCTGGTTAGCCAGACGGCCGTAGCGGATGCGGCCGTTAGGAAGTGCGGCTGCATACTGGTTATCTACCCAGATTACCAAACCCAACGGGGGATTGGGCGACACCTGTGTTTCGAATACTCTCTCTCCATCCAATTCAAATGCCACCGCGCGGCTACGCCACTCCAATCCATACTCATGCCAGTCAGTCGGGTTGTGAGATAACAGTGCCGCTCCTTGCTGGACGAGCAACCTTCCTGCTCGCCGTACCATACGGGCGATAGGAGGCAAGAGCAATAAAGGCAGTCCCAAAACAGCCAAGGTGAGCATAAGCGGAGGGATTTTCGGAGACCTGAAAGTCGCCATCAACGATCCCTCTGCCGGCAAGTCATCCCTGATGGAGAGGTAATTGTGAGAGGATGCAAAAAAGAACCAGGCTGCGTTTGGCAGCGCTGGCAAACGCAAAATTTCGACATTCGGCATAACTCGGATAGAAAAAGGATCGTTCCACAATCCAAAACCCCATGTCCCCGGGATATTCTCGGATGAACACCTTGCCCGAATATTGAACTTAAGCTCAGGCATATAAGGTAGTTTTGCCCTGCGCAAGTTTGAATAATCGTCCACCTGCGCCAGGCGGTAAGCGCGGTCATCCCCGGGCGGGATTTGCAGGTGCCATCCATCTGCCTTTGTTCGCCTCACAATTGAGTGCGGGGATGTGCGTGGGACTAGGTTTAACCTGCCCTGTTCCTTCATAGGTTCGTGTCGTCGCTCATAATAGGTATCATAGCTAAGATTATAAATAGGTTTTCATAATCCATGCTTATTTTCCCCCAAAGATGTTGAAACGGATTCCTTTCTCTTTGCAATGATGTATAATCTGGGAGATAAATATTGCGGAGGTTCTATGGAAATTACCTGGTATGGTCATTCCTGTTTTCGGATCAGCGAGCGGGGGATGGCAACAATTGTAACCGATCCTTACGACTCAAAGATTACAGGATATTATCCCTTGAAGTTAAAAGCAGATATTGTAACCATCAGCCACGACTCACCAGGGCATAATTTCACCAGCGGGGTGAAAGGGAAATCACACCTGATCACGGGTCCGGGAGAATACGAGATCAGTGGCGTGTTCATTACCGGTGTGCAAACAAATGGACGCGGAAAACGCGCGGCTGATGAACCCCTCAATACACTGTTTGTTTTTGATTTTGAGGGTTTAACAGTTGCTCACTTAGGTGATTTAAGCCATGTTCCCAGCCAAACCGAGATTGAAGCCCTGGGGGAAGTTCAGATCGCGCTGATTCCCGTTGGTGGTGGTGGTGGGTTGAACGCAGCCAAAGCCGCCGAGATGGTCAGCCTGCTCGAACCGGGCATTCTAATCCCCATGCACTACCAAACACCAGATACCAAGATAAAACTCGCCCCTCTTTCAAAATTCCTTAAGGAAATGGGTGCAGGGGCCGTTAAACCTGAGCCATCATTAAAAATTACCCGGACTACCGTTCCTAACGAAACCAGGGTGGTGGTCTTGGACTACCAACACTAGGAATTTCAGGAGCAATAAGTGACCGTCAAATTATTAATGTCATGGGACATCCTTCCAGGTCGAGAGACGGAATACTTTGAGTTTGTAGTTCGTGAATTTATACCCGGTATTCAGCGTTTGGGGCTTGAACCCACCGACGCCTGGTTTACGATGTATGGAGATCAACCGCAAATTATTACTGGGGCTTTGATGCCTACCAAGCAAGCTGTTGAAAGTGTCTTACAAACCAGCGAATGGCAGAATCTGTCCGACCAGCTGCTATCTTATGTAGAAAACTTTAACATGAAGATCGTACCTGCCCGCAAAGGTTTCCAACTGTAACCAGACACCAACAGGTCAACACCATTCCCATCTATGCCTTCAACCATTGCAAACAAATTACTTGAATGGTATCGATCGAATTCGCGCCGATTACCCTGGCGCGATCACCCTGACCCCTACCGCATATGGATAGCTGAGATAATGCTCCAGCAAACCCGCGTGGATACAGTTCTACCTTATTATGAACGCTGGATGATCCGTTTTCCAACCATACATGCGCTTGCCTCTGCCCCGCTTGATGCAGTTCTCTCCCTATGGGAAGGGCTTGGTTATTACCAGCGTGCCCAAAATTTGCATAAAACAGCCCAAATCATTATGACTCATTTTGATGGGATACTTCCAGACGATACCAAGATATTGCGCGACCTGCCTGGGATCGGAAAATACACCGCTGCAGCTATCGCATCCATTGCTTATGGTCGCGATGAGCCCGTTCTGGACGGAAATGCCCGCCGAGTATTAGCTCGCCTTTTTGATCTTCGAGACCCAGTGGATACAAGTCAGGGAGAAAAGCACCTCTGGCAAATCGCCTCGTCGCACTTACCACCTGGTAGAGCTGCTGAATATAATCAAGCCATTATGGATTTGGGTGCCATAATATGTCTACCAAAGCATCCCTCGTGCCCGCAGTGTCCATTAATTGAGGATTGCCAGGCTTTTGTTCTAGGCACACTAAACGAAAGGCCGGTAAAGAAACCGAGGCAATCCACTCCCCATTACACAGTCACAGCCGCTGTCATTCAGCAAAATGGCTGCGTCTTAATCGCTCAACGGCCTTCAAATGGTCTGTTAGGCAGTCTTTGGGAGTTCCCGGGTGGGAAAGTCCAACCTGGGGAGGACCTGGCTTCATGCCTGCAGCGTGAAATCTTCGAGGAACTAGGGGTGACAATCAGCGTTGGAGAGGAACTCGGAGTCCACCGCCATGCATACACCCATTTCAGGGTAACCTTGCATGCCTTCCGCTGCCAATTAGTTCACGGCAAACCCCTCAATCTGATCCATCAAGCCATTGTATGGGTTGAACCAGAGGAATTAGATAATTATCCAATGGGAAAAATTGACCGGCAAATCGCAAAAAATATATGTACAT